>JBFWWY010000143.1:0-7696 GCA_050245935.1 Phycisphaerae bacterium
GACCCGGCCGCGAATTTGCGTGGAGATTCCGGCAGCGCCGGATGCAAACTCTCGTTAAAAAATCTCATCTCACTGCGATTGCAGAGTACCGATCTCGAATGTCTCTACCGCTTCCTGACGGGCGCGGCTCTGATCAGAAATACGCGGCTCTGATCAGAAATACGCGGCTCTGATCAGAAATACGCGGCTCTGATCAGCAATACGCGGCAGTGATCATGGTCTTCAGCCGCCTTTCGGCGACAGATTAATCATATCGATCATGCGCCGGAGCGTGCCGAAGTTCCGTTTGTTGAAGTGCATCGTCAGACGCGGCTTTTCGGGGAATTCGCCTTCTTCCTCGGAGAGAATCGCGCATTGTTCGATTTTGCCGGAGAGCAGAATTTTTTCCGCGAATTCGTCGTTGAGCTTTTCCATCGTTTCATGCGTGAGCGAATGCTCCAGCCGCAGCACCAGATTCTTCCCGACGTAGCGGTTGGAGTGGTGGACGCGGTAGAACTGAAGGACTTCATTTACCGCTTCGTCGATGTTGTCGGTGATGTGAAACAGCTCGAGGTCTTCCTTGCTGATCATCCCCGTGTTCAGCAACTGCTCGTGTACGTATTCGCGCCAGTGCGGCCAGTAGCGGCCTCCGACCTTTTCCAGCATCACGATCGGCACCACCGGTGATTTCCCGGTTTGCACCAGCGTCAACGCTTCAAAGCCCTCATCCTGCGTGCCGAAACCGCCGGGGAAAAGCGCGACCGCCGACGCTTCCTTGATGAACATGACCTTGCGTGTGAAGAAATAGTTGAAGTTTGCGAGCTTGTGATCGTCGGCGATGATGTCGTTGGTTTTCTGCTCAAAGGGCAAGCGGATTGCAACGCCGAAGCTTGCTTCGCGACCGGCGCCGCCGTGCCCGGCTTTCATGATGCCGTCGCCGGCTCCGGTGATGACCATCCATCCGTTGGCGGTCATCGTTTTGGCAAAATTGACCGCGGCGATGTAGTCCGGGTCGTCCATCGGCGTGCGGCTGGAACCGAAAATGCTGATTTTCCGCGTCTGGCGGAAGGGGGCAAAAACCTTAAAGCCGTATCGCAGCTCAGCGAGCGTGCGGCTGATGAGCTTGGCCTCGCCGACGTCGGCTCCGTCGCGGTTCATGCGACAGAGCGTGACGAGCATCTGTTCGTAGACCTTCTGATTCGGACCTCGGAGCCATTCGCGGGCAAATTCACGGATCGCTTCGTCCCGGGAAGCGCTGTTTGCCTGTGTGCCGGATTCGGCCAATTCCAACCTCCTGTTCAGATTTCCCGCGCTCATCTCCACGAATTGCGCCGGGCCGCGTATCCTACCGCGATTCGTCGCAATGTAGAATTCGCCGGGTTCCGCTGTAAGCTAGACGTGGATTCGCCGGGTTTCTGGAGCGTTTGAATGGATGTTGTGGACTGTTGCGTCATCGCGCGAGTTGCTTATTACATTGTGCTCACCGGCCTTTGCGTCTACGGGCTGCATCGACTGTTCCTTGTGTCGCTTTTCTTGCGCGTGCGAACGCGGCTTCCGCAGCCCGGCAGTCGATTTGCGGAATGGCCCTATGTCACCGTGCAATTGCCGATGTTCAACGAAGCGGCAGTGGCACGGCGTGTCATTGAGGCAGCAGGCGCGATTGACTATCCGCGGGATCGCCTCCAAATCCAAGTTCTGGATGATTCCGTCGACGAGACGACGCGCATTGCCACGGACGCCGTAGAGAGTCTGCGACTGCGGGGAGTCGACGCGGAATATCTTCACCGAACGGACCGAACCGGATTTAAGGCCGGGGCCTTGGAAGCAGGGACAAAATCCGCGAAGGGCGAGTTCATCGCGATTTTCGATGCCGACTTTATTCCGCCCCCCGGCATTCTGAAGGATGCAATTCATCATTTCATGGACCCGCACGTCGGCGCTGTGCAGACGCGATGGGAGCATCTCAACCGGCGTGATTCCCTGCTGACTTCCGCGCAGGCGATTCTGCTCGACGGGCATTTTCTCATCGAACACACGGCGCGTAATCGCACCGGCCGATTCATGAGTTTCAACGGCACCGCAGGAATCTGGCGGCGCAGCGCCATCGAATCAGCCGGCGGATGGCAGCACGACACACTGACGGAAGATCTTGATCTTTCCTACCGCGCCCAACTTGCGGGCTGGAGTATCGTTTTCCGACCCGACATTACCGCACCTGCCGAACTGCCGCCGGAGATGGTGGGCTTTAAAGCGCAACAACATCGCTGGACCAAGGGTGGTGCACAGACCTGTCGGAAGATGCTTGGAAGCGTTTTTGCCCACAAAGTGCCACTGCGGGTAAAGGTAGAAGCATTGTTTCACCTTACGAGCGGCGTCGCGTACTGCCTGATGGTGCTGCTTGCCATTCTGTTCGGTCCGGCGCTCTTTGCGCATGCGGTCGCGCCGTTGCAATTGCCGGGGATCGGCGCGATCGAAGCGATTCTGTTTGCGTTAGGCTTCGGGTCGGCCACCGTTTTCTATGTGGCAAGCCAACGCGAGCTTCGAGAACGATGGTCTTCGATTTTCTGGCGGCTCCCGGCATTGTTGGCAGTGGGAACGGGAATCACGCTGAACAACGCCGTCGCGGCATTGCAGGGCTTTTTCGGGTCCGTCGGCGAATTCGAACGAACACCGAAATATGGAAACGGCCCGAAAAGCGATCAGACCATTGCGCCGCGAACTTCGGCGAGTGCGCGAAAGAGGCGCGGGCGTTTGTGGCAGGCGGGATTTGAGTTGCTGCTGGCATCGCAACTCGCAGGCTGGTTCGTATTCATTCTTTTTGTTACCGGCTGGAATCTGGTCGCGGCTACTGCGTTACCGTTCGTCGTGATGTTCGTGTTCGGCTTTTCCTATGTGGCGATTTCGACGATTGGCGCGCTGATGGAACGACGGACGGCGGCCCAATCGTCGCTTGCTTGAGGTCGGCACGTTCATTCGATTGCAGCATGCATCATTCGATTCAAAAATTGCCACAAGCTGATCAGTCTAAGATCCCACGTCAATTCTCAACATTTGCCGGGCTAAAGGCGGAACTGCGTCCACGGTCGGGCGCGAGCTGGAGCATTTTCTTTCCATCCCAACGACCCGAGGTTGGACAATTCCCGGATCCGACGGTCGGCACGACCTTACGATCTGAAATCCGTTGCACTCCGGCGCGAGTCGCGGGATTCGAAGTTATAGGACATGCCCATCGTGGCCATCGGCGTTCGCTGATTGATGGCAGATTTCCCCGCGCGCTTTGCATATCCCGAAGTTTTTTTCGGGCCCGGTGAGAATGCCGCTTTCTGCCCTGATTTTCCTGAGTTTTGACTGCACTTCGCACTACGATGGAATATCGCAGCGGGTTGCGCAGTTTTTGCTCATGCGCAGGGAAGATCCGGCACGTCGCAACCTATCTGCGCTTAACCGCTATTCGTTCAGCCCCTGGAGGCGCGATGCGCAGCAGTCGCTTGAAATCAATCTTTGCAAAGTTCGTCGCGGGTGTCGCGTTTTCCGCAGCGGCATTCGGGGGTGAGATAAAATTCCATAACGGCGATGCGCTCGCCGGTGGCAAGTCGAGCGATCGAATCGTCAAGACTCTTGAAGCTTCGCGCGACAAAGGCGATCAACATCTGATCGTGCAGTTTCAACGGCCGGTCCACGAGACCTGCAAGCGCGCATGCGCTGCAGTTGGAATCCAGCTTCTGGAGCCGTTGAGCGGTGATTCGTGGGTGGCGGCCCTCACGCCGGATGCCGACCTCAAAGCGGTCGCTGAGTCGACCGGCGTTACAAATGTCGAGGCGTTTGTCTTGCCCTGGAAGCTCGATCCGATGCTGCTGGCCGGTGACGTGCCATTGTGGGCGAAAGTACGCGAAGAAAACGGCCAGGCGGTGATCGGTGCGTATGTCCTGTTTCATCAGGACATCGATCTCGACACGACCGGCGTGGCCGTTGCCACGCAGCTCGGCGTGGACATTCGCGACGAGATTCGCAGTCTAAACGGCTTTGTCGTCGAAGGAACGATTCCGGTGCTGCAGGCGCTGGCACAGCGCGACGAAGTCAAATATCTCGAAAAGGCCTTGCCGCAGTTCAGCGAAACGAATGCAGAGAATCGCACCCTGACGCAAGCGGCGATCGCGCAAGCCGCACCGTATAACCTGGACGGCACCGGCGTATCGGTCATGGTTTATGACGGCGGCAGTGTCCGCGCGACCCATGTCGATTTCGGGGGCCGATTGACCGTGCGCGACAACTCTCCGCTGTCGGGACATGCGACGCACGTCGCGGGCACGATCGGCGGGAACGGCGTGGCCAGCAGTGGGGTCGAGCGCGGGATGGCACCGAACGTCACGCTGGAATCATACGGCTTTCAATGGTCGGGCACGGGCGTGTTCTTTTATACCAACCCCGGCGACATCGAAGCAGATTACAGTGACGCTATTCACAATCACGGCGTGACCATTGCAAACAACTCAATTGGCGCGAATGTTTCGATCAATGGCTTCGATTGCGCAATCATGGGGGATTACGGCGTCGCGGCGTCGCTGATCGACGCGATTGTGCGTGGGTCGCTCGGTCAGCCATTTCGCGCAGTGTTCGCAAACGGCAATGAAAGACAGAGTCCGAACTGCGGAATCCTTTATTACACGACCGCGCCGCCGGCGACGGGCAAGAATCACATCACGATCGGAAACGTGAACGCCAACGATGATTCGATCAACAGCTCGTCGAGCTGGGGTCCGACGGACGACGGACGATTAAAGCCGGACCTCGTTGCGCCCGGATGTGAAATCGGCGGCGACGGCGGTGTGCGATCGACAAGTTCATCGAGCAACACCGCGTATACGACGATGTGTGGAACGTCGATGGCGGCACCCACGTTTACCGGGAACGCGGCGCTGCTGATTCAGGATTACCGCGCACAGTTTGTCGGCCCCGACCCGCGCAATTCCACGCTCAAGATCTTGTTTGCGCACTCGGCGGTCGATCTCGAATCGCCGGGACCGGACTACAAAACGGGCTACGGTTCGATTCGTGTCGCGAATGCGATTGACCTGATGCGCGAAGCAAATTTCATGGAGCATCAGATCACGCAGGACGATGTCCTGGCGTTTGCGACGGACGTCGAGCAGGGGGCGGCTACTTTGAAAGTGACGCTTGCGTGGGACGACGCGCCGGCCGTGCCGAATGTGCTGGTCGCACTCGTGAACGACCTCGACCTGCGGCTGATCGATCCGCTCGGCGGTGTGCATTATCCGTGGACGCTGGACCCCGCGAATCCTGCGGCGGGCGCGGTTCGTACACAGCCGGACCACCTGAACAATATCGAGCAAGTCGTTGTCGACAATCCGATGGAGGGTGCGTGGCGGATTGAGATCGTCGGGACGGCGATTCCGGTCGGTCCGCAGCCGTTCTCGATCGTCGCGGATGGCGCGTTTGATGCGTTGCCGGCCGTGCTGATCAGCCTGCCGAACGGCGCACCGGCCAAGCTCAACCCAGGTGCGGCGACGGAACTTATCGCGAACGTGAAAACGATCAATGACATGCTGGTCGCGAATCCGGAACTGCATTTCCGTTATGTCGACGGCGATTTTGAAGTGCTGGAAATGACGCCGATGGGCGGGGAGCTTTATTCCGCGCTGTTGCCGCCGCCGACGTGCGAGGCGGTGCCGGAGTTTTTCATTCGAGCGGAAGGCGACGCGGCAGGAGCGGTGCAGTGGCCAGTGGATGCGCCGACCGGTCTGCTGACGACGGTCGTCGGGACGCACGAATCGCAGTTTGCCGACGACTTTGAAGCTGATCTCGGCTGGACGGTCGAGAATTCTCCGTCGCTGACGGATGGTGCGTGGCAGCGCGGCGTGCCGGCCGGGGCGGGTGATCGCGGCGACCCGACGAGCGATTATGACGGCAGCGGGCAGTGCTTCCTGACGGCGAACGAAGCGGGGAACTCGGATGTTGATGGTGGGACGACCGATCTAATCTCCCCGCCGATTGTGCTGGATGGCATGGATGCGGTGATCGAGTACGCGGTGTGGTACGTGAATAACGTCGGTGACAATCCGAACGAAGACGTGATGAACGTTTACGTATCCGATAATGCGGGCGTCGACTGGATGCTGGTGCATACATACGGGCCGATGAGCGGGCCGGGATGGACCGAGGCGTCGTTTGCGGTTGGCGATTTTGTCAGCCCCGACACGGTGCAGTTGCGTTTCGAAGTGAGCGATCTTGGCGGCGGCTCGGTCGTCGAGGCGGGGGTCGATGGGATTCGCGTGTCGCGATTCTTGTGCGATGCGGAGCTACCCGATTGCAATGGCAATGCAATTGTGGATAGCGATGACATCGCGGCGGGGCGCGTGGAGGACGAGAACGAAAATGGCATTCCCGACGAATGCGATTTGCCGCCGCTGGCGGGCGACACGAATTGCGACGGCGTTGTCACGGTGTCGGATATTGGTCCGTTTGTGCTGGCGCTCACGCAGCCGGCGGAGTACATGGCGCAGTTCCCGAACTGTGACATTCTGACCGCGGATCTCGACGGCGATGATTCTGTATCCGTTTCGGATATTGGCCCGTTTGTGGCGCTTTTGAAGGGGGAGTAGGAGAGGGGGAGGATTGGAGGATAGAAGGATCGGAGGGTTGGAGGGGTGAAGGATCGGAGGGGGACTAAGCTGGTGGCGCATTTGCCTAAATAGCAAGATCGAGTCGTAAATCTGAAGAGCGATCAGAGCCGCGCCCGTCAGGAAGCGGGACGGGGTGCGTCGCGCCCAAAATCGAATCATCGTTGCAAAGTCGGAATTGTTACTTCGAAATCGCTCGCAAACGCGTTCGCCCCCGGACCAGAACAGGCCCTCCGCTTCCTCATCCCCGGTTGCAATCGGAACGGCTCTGATCTTGCGGACGCTTCACTCCCGATTTTTTTAATCGCTATGGACGCGGCTCGGATCCGTTATCGCCCGCGAATGGCGCGGTCCATTTCGCGTTTCTGATCGCGGTCTTTGATGGATTGACGTTTGTCGGCGACGTTTTTTCCCTTCGAGAGCGCAATTTTGACTTTGAAGATGCCACGTTCGTTGAAGTAGGCCTCCAGCGGCACGAGCGTGAAGCCGCGTTGGGTGACTTTGCCAATCAGCTTCTTGATTTGGCGGCGGTGGAGGAGCAGCCGTCGCTCGCGTTTGGGCTCGTGCTGGAACGTGGAGGCGTTTTCGTATGGCGAAATGTCGAAATTCCGCAGAAAAGCCTCCATGCCGCGAATGACCGCGTACGCGTCCTCCAAAGTGGCGCGTCCGGCGCGTAAGCTCTTGACCTCACTGCCACTTAGCTCAATTCCGGCCTCGATCTGCTCAAGGAATTCGAATTCATATCGGGCCTTGCGGTTTGTGAATTTAGGAGGTGCTTTTCGCGTCGAAGCCATGGTACAATCCATTGTAGCGATAACGTGCGTAAAAGCACTGCAACCGCCGATAGGGGTCTCCGTACAAGGATGTGGTGACACCCCCCGGATCGGCTGGAGGTAAAGCCGATGAAAGCACAGGAAGTGAAAAAGCTCGTCGCACGGACGCGGCGCGGCGACGCGGATGCGTATCGAGAGATCGTCGAGACGTATAAAGAAAGACTTTATGCGTTTCTGTGGAAGATGGTGCGCAATCACCACGAAGCTGAGGAAATTACCCAGGCCGCGTTTGTGAAGGCGTATGAA
>JBFWWY010000144.1:0-7685 GCA_050245935.1 Phycisphaerae bacterium
AATCGTCGTTCATTGCTGTTGCGAAGCGCGTGCGGATGTCGGTGAGCGCGGTGCGGATGGTTTCGGTTGGGGCGGTGATTGGCGCGGTCAGCGGCGAAGGAGTGGCGTCGGCCGTTCTATTGGAATATTCGTGCGACGTGGCAGTGGTCGCGCTATCCCGTCCGGCACGGAGGCCGGACGCTACGGTGGAATGCGATGTCCGGTTCGGGGGAACGGACGCTTCATCGGCGGCTTTACGGAGCGCGGCGAGGGAATCGCGCAGCCTGTAGCAGCCGCTTTCGGCGGCTTTGAGCGCTTCATTGGAGAAGTCGAGCGTCTGGCGGTAGTGGCTTGTGAGAATGAAGTGCTTCACGACGACCGGTTCGAACGCGCGTTCGAGCAGCAATTGCGGCTGTTCGTCGGCGTTGCGCGGCTTCGAGTGCAGCGGACCGTTAGTGTAAAAAATGTCCTTCAGAAAAACAGAATTGCCCAGGCTTTTGCCCATCTTCTGCCCGTTAATGGTGCACATGTTGTTGTGCAGCCAATAGCGGGCGAAGGGCTTGCCGGTCGCGCCTTCGGCTTGCGCGATTTCGCACTCGTGATGGGGAAATTGATTTTCGAGACCGCCGCCGTGGATGTCGAAGGTATCGCCGAGGTATTTCTGGCTCATTGCGGAGCATTCGATGTGCCAGCCGGGGAAGCCGTCGCCCCAGGGACTGGGCCAGCGCATGATGTGGCTCGCGTCGGCGCGTTTCCAGAGCGCGAAGTCGGCGGGGCTGCGCTTGTCGTCGCTGACGGCGATCCGCGCGCCGGCTTCCAGCTCATCGGTCTTGCGACCGCTGAGTTTGCCGTAGCCTGCGAAGGACGCGACGTCGAAGTAGACCGAGCCGTTGACTTCGTACGCGTGTCCGCGCTTGAGCAATTCTTCGATCTGCGCGAGTTGTTCGGGGATGTGACCGGTTGCCCGCGGCATGATGTCGGGGCGGACGAGATTCATTGCATCCATGTCGTCGAGGTAGCTGCGCATGAAAATCTCGACAACCGCCATTGGGTGCAGGGAGCGCCGGCGCGCTTCGGCGACGACCTTATCTTCCCCTTCGTCGGCGTCGTCGGTCAGGTGGCCGACGTCGGTGATGTTCTGAACATAACTGACGTCGTAGCCGCTAAAACGCAACCAGCGCACGATCGCGTCAAACGCGACGTAACTTTTGGCGTGGCCGAGGTGGCTGTGCCCGTACACGGTCGGTCCGCAGACGTACATGCCGACGCGCGGGGGCTTGAGGGGTTCAAAGGGTTCGAGCTTGCGACCGAGCGTGTTAAAGACGCGTAGGGACATGCAATTTCCTGCGAATGCGAAAAGGCCGTTCCAATATGACCGGTCGTGCGCGCGCACGATCGGTCATGATTCTTGTGATATCCGAAGTGTATCCTGATTTCGCGATCCGAATAGACAATGGCCATCGGGTCCGGGTCTTTACGCACTGCAAGTCACGGGCAATTGGCGTGAGTCAGTTCTTCGCTATGTCCGCTTCACGGTAGGTCTAACACGCTTGTCAGCCCCAATTCACGAGACTTGGAAACTTCGGGCTTACATTTGGGGTGTGGGGATAAGCACGGTGCTTATCGAATTCGGCGCGGGAGATGTTTGAATTTTCTGCGCTGATTTGGGGACAACAATTCAAGGAGTTTCTTGATGGAATCCGGCTATAACAGGCAGCGCGGCCAGCAATGGCGCGAAGATGAATATTACGGACCGAGGCAAGGACTTCCCGCCGGCCAACAGGCAGGCGAGGATTTCGGCACTTCGCAGGGTTTTTACCAGCGTGGTCAGCAGTCGCGCAGTGGTCAGGGATATTCGCAACATGGCGAACGGCATGGCTCGTCGCAGGGTTATCGCGGCGATGACGACTACGGTCGCTCGTCGCATTCGGATCCGCGGGGCAGTCGCTACGGCGGCGATGATTGGGGCCGCGAGCAGGACTATTCGTCGCAGGACGATCGCGGGTCGCAAGGCGGTTATGGCCGTCAGGGTCGCGGTGAGTTCGGGCAACAAGGTCGCAGCGGCTATGGCATGCAGCGCCAGCAATCGGACTGGGGCTATGGTGGCAGCCGGGAGCCTTCTTTCGAACCGACACAGAGCGCTTACCCCTATCGCGGTTCCTCGAATCAAGGCCAGTGGGATCGTCAGCGCGGCGGCTACGGTCAGGGCTCGAACGAAGAGCCGAGCTTTCAGCGTCAGCAGTTCGAAGGGCGCGGGGGCTACGGCTCGCAATATCAGGGCCGCACGCCGGAACACATGCAAGGCGGAGAATACGACTATCGCGGTGATCAGTATTCCTCGTCGCGTACCGGCGCACAGAGCGGCGGCAACTGGCGAAGCCAGTTCCGCAGCGGCGAGTCCTCCGGCGGTTCGTCGCAAGGCCGAGGCGGAGCCTCTCCAATGGGAGGTGATCGCTGGTGGGGCGGCGCGACACAGGAAGATCAGCAGCGTCGCTATGGGCGCGGGCCCAAAGGTTACTCCCGATCGGATGATCGCATTCGCGAAGAAGTTTGCGACAATTTGATGGCATCCACTGCGCTTGAGGTCGATGACATCGAGGTACAGGTGTCGGAAGGCGAGGTCACGCTCACTGGGAATGTTTGTTGCCGAAGCGACAAGTACACCGCTGAAGATATCGCCCACCGGGCACTCGGCGTGAGCGACGTGATCAATCAGTTGCGCGTCAAACGATCCGATTCAAAATCCGAGAACAAGCGCAAGAGCGACGACTCGTCTGAGCAAGGCAGTTCCAACCTCAGCAGCGATAAGAAGAAAAATCGCACCGGCGCTTTGACATAGTCTGAAGCCTCGCAATACGGGGGTACGTGTGTCGCATCCGCGACACACGCGTACGGAAATCCGCCGACCGACCCAGACTGGGAACGTCGTGCGGATTTCTTTTTTGCATTTGGACCAAGCTCCCCGCCAACGCGTGAGCCCGCACCCACCGCGTTATCCGGACGCGGAACTCAACCCATTTTGTCCTGTTTTCGTTGGTTGCATTCAAATTGTTCAATCGCCTACCATGAACTTCGATTCGAACGAGTCTGAAACTGGATCCGTGCCCCCGAGTTACTGGAAAGAAGGTCATGATGAGACGAGAGCTGGGATGGATGACTTTGTGCGGGACATTGCTCGTCAGTCCGATTGGCGCAGCGGCGAACGAAGATGCCAATCCACGCCAAGAGGCGATCGAGCACCTGAAAGCGGAGTTGCCTCGTGCACAACTGCTCCGCACCGAATCGCGCGTGAGCCGGGTATTCGGGCAGCCGCTGGCCCACGGCGTGGAGCCCATTGACGCCGCCGAACGATTTCGTACCGCACATTCCGAGGTTTTCGGCGTCATCCCGACTGACTTGAAACCGCACAGCCTGCTGGCAGATGCGCGAGCGACACAGCCGCTCAAACTCAATCGCGAAACCGGGCAGTATGAGTTTACGTTGGTTTATTACGCCCAGTATCACAATGATATTCCGGTATTTCGCTCTGATCTGCGTCTGCTGGTTCGCAATGAGCCGGGCTTTCCGGTGGTCCTGGCGGCTTCAGCGCTGCATGATCTCGGCGATTTTTCGTTGCCGACAGGCCTGCGCACGGAAATGGGAACCGAAGAGTTTGTTGCGGCAAAGTTTGCGGTTGCCAGCGCGAACGCGTTGTCGACCTCGCCGAACCTGAAGAATTTTACGCCGCCGGAAACGGTGATCTGGGCAGGCGTGGACGGGATGCAGGTGGAACCGCGACCGGCGATCGTCTTTATTGCTGACGATGCCGTGGTACCGGGCGGCGTTGCGGATGAAAAATGGCTCTACGTTGCGGACGCGGAAAGCGGTGCGATCCTCTACCGTGAAGATCAGATTCTGGAACTTGATGTGGTGGGGAACGTGAGCGGCCTGGGCACCGAAACCTCTGGCGCAGAGCAATGTGCGGATGAAATCATGATGCCGATGCCGTATGCCCGGGTCAACATCGGCGGAACTGTTGCCTTCACGGACCTTAACGGCGATTTTGTCATTCCTAACGCGGGCACTGCGGACGTCACCGTCGAATCGGGCGTACGCGGTCAATATTTCCGCGTGTTTCACCAGCCGACCAACAGCGAAACCGAACTGAGCCAGGTGGTTTCTCCGGCGGGCCCGGCAGATTTTCTGCATAATGCGACGAACACGGAATTCCGCCGCGCGGAAGTGAATGCGTACATCCACGCGAACGCGATTCGTGATTATGTACTGAATTACATCCCCGATTACCCGGTTATCGCGGGTCAGACGGAATACAGCATTACCGTGAATGAAGGCGCGAACTCGTTCTGTCCGGGTAATGCGCAGTATCAGGGAAACAATCTTCGCTTTTGCGCGTCCAGCGCAACCCGCCCCAACACGGCGTGGAACAGCGTCGTCTATCACGAGTACGGACACCATCTCGTTTCGGTCGGTGGCAGCGGTCAAGGTGCGTACGGCGAAGGAATGGGCGACGTCGCGAGCATGCTCGTTCTGGATGAGTCGGGAACGGGATACGGCTTCTTCGGGAATGGTACCTGCGACGAACCGCTGCGCGATGCGGACAATGACTGCCAATATCAAACAACCGGCTGCTCGTCGTGCGGGAGCACGGTGCACGCGTGCGGCCGGCTGATTTCGGGCTGCGTCTGGAGTCTTCGCAATGAATTGCTGATCACCGAACCGGTCAACTACCGCGATATTCTCTCAGATCTGGCCCTGAACAGCATCCTGCTGCACTCGGGTTCGTCGATCACTCCGTCCATTGCAATCGACTATCTGACACTCGACGACAATGACAGTGACATTGGAAATGGCACGCCTCACTTCCAGGAAATATGCGCAGGTTTTGGAGTACACAACATGCCGTGCCCGATGCTGGACGCGGTCGGGTTCAATTATCCGGCCGGCTTGCCAGACGTTGTCGTACCGAATCAGTCCGCAACGCTGATGGTCAACGCGCTGGCGGTGAGCGACTCGCCTGTGCCGGGAACCGGCATGATCAGCTACCGCGTGGGCAACGCGGGTCCGTTTACGACTGTCAATATGACGCAAGTTTCCCCGAATCAGTACGAGGCCGCGCTGCCCGCTGCATCCTGCCCGGAAACCATTGAGTTTTACGTAAGCGTTGAAGCGGCTTCCGCCGGCGTGGTCACCGACCCTGCCAATGCGCCGGCATCGACCTTCAGCGCAGTCGCCGCTTCCGGCACGATCACGGAAGTGCTGTATGACTTCGAACTCAATCCCGGCTGGACGGTTTCGTCGACGGCAACCGACGGCGGGTGGGACAACAACCCCGGCGTACCGGTCAGCGGGTGCGACCGTGGCAATCCGTCCGCAGATTTTGACGGTTCGGGACAATGCTGGTTGACCGACAACAGTGCCGCCAGTGCCTGCAACAGCGACGTGGACAACGGCAGCACCACATTGACCTCGCAAGTGCTGGATCTGAGCGGGCTGTCGTCGCCGCGCGTTTCCTATGCACGCTGGTTCTCGAATTCGGATGGCGACGGTCCGGAAACGGACCGACTCATTGTGGAAATCTCCAGCAACGGCGGCGCGAACTGGAGCAACCTGGAAACGGTCGGACCGACCACGACCAGTCCGAATCCGGAAGTGCTGGGCGGGTGGTTCGTGAAGACGTATGCGATTCCCGCGTCGGCCCAATTCCGAATTCGGTTCATCGCGGAAGACATCGGCGCGCAGTCGGTGGTCGAAGCAGGGATCGACGCGTTTGAGATCTATGATTTCGAATGCGACGCGGTAAGCGTTCCCGGCGATATGAACTGCGACGGGGTTGTCTCCGTCGGCGATATCGGCGCGTTCGTTCTCGCGCTGACCGACCCGACCGGGTACGCGGTGCAGTTCCCCGATTGCGATATCAACCAGGGAGATATCAACATGGATGGTTTCGTCACCGTCAGCGATATCGGTCCGTTCGTGGCATTGCTGACGTCGATGTAAGTCGCGTCGACGGATGGAGATGGACATACTTTCGCGCACTTCCGATCGCAGCGACGATCGGGCGTGCGCTTTTTTCTTGCGCGACGGGATGGAGTGCCGAGCGGCCGAAGTGGGTCCGAGTCGAATGCCTTTCGTTGATAGGGAACCCGCAAAAAATATTGTGGCGTTCGGACTACAATTGCGTAGTCGTTGATAAGAACTTGTGTTTCCGAGATCGCCTGCTAATGGGAGTCGGGTTTGGACATTGCATGGTGGCGCAAGGTTGACCAGCCGGTCATCCGTTGTGCCGTTCGGTCGATTGGTTTCGGACTCACCCTTCTCGCGGCGTCTTGCGCTGCCAATCCGCCCAACGCGCCTACTCCCGCAGACCCGCCGAGGCAATTGAACGCAAAACCCGGCCACGTTGCACATGAGGCAATTCACAATGTCATCCCGGTCACCGATTCGCTGATCAGCGGTTCCGT
Source organism: Phycisphaerae bacterium (assembly GCA_050245935.1). Taxonomy (GTDB): domain Bacteria; phylum Planctomycetota; class Phycisphaerae; order UBA1845; family Fen-1342; genus JALHOX01. The sequence continues at coordinate 6,441 of JBFWWY010000144.1, forward strand.
ACCGGAAGGTGAAGAAGGCTTTGCGGCACTTGCGAAGCGGGGCGTCCGGACAGTGATCTCGGTGGACGGCGCGAAGCCGGACGTCGCAGCCGCGCATCGTCACGGCATGCGGTATGTTCATCTGCCGATCGGGTACCACGGTATCGACCCCTCCCGGCAGATGGAAATTGCGCGCGCCGTCCATGATCTGCCCGGACCGATTTATGTTCATTGTCATCACGGCAAACACCGCGGACCGGCGGCGACGGCGACGGCGGCCGTCTTGCTGAATCTCCTGACCGCTGATGAGGCGCTCGCGTTCATGAAGAAGGCCGGCACCTCGGATAATTATGCGGGGCTGTACGCCTGCGTATCACGCCTGTCGCCTGCGACGACGGAACAGATCGAGCGCGCCAATGCCGAGTTTCCCGAAGCGGCACCGGTTCCAAACTTCGTTGCCGCGATGGCGCAGGCGCAGGAGGCGTATGACCACCTGGTGGAGATTCGGGATGCTGAATGGAACACGCCGGCCAATCATCCCGATCTCGTTCCCCTCGATGAAGCAGGTCTACTGGAAAATCTCCTGCGGGGGCTCCGAACGGATCCCGAGCGCGACAGGCATCCGTCTGATTTTGCGGAGATGCTGGACGCGTCGTGGGTTGCGGCGCGGGATTTTGAACGCGCCCTGTTTCAGAAGATGCCACATGAGGAACTCACGGTGCGCCTGCGCGCGGTGGACGTCTCATGCAAGAACTGCCACACCCTGTATCGCAACAATCGGTAAGCCACTTCGAGCTGGAAAGAACCTGACCATGTATAAAAAAAATGCCGTTGCCGCTTCGATTGTGCTTGTTCTCGCGCTTTGGTCGACCGGCTGTCGCAATGCGGTGCTTGACGGCGCTTCGTCGGGCATTGAAGACGGAATCGCTGCCGTCATTGAGGCCTTCGCGGACGCGTTTGTCAGCAGATTTCTGAACGACGGACAGGCGTAACCCGTGCGAACCTACACGCGCGCGCTGCTCCTTTCGAGCGCTCTCTGTGCCTCGTTTCGGTTGCATGCGGAAACGCCGCCGAGAGTTGAGTATCCGATGTATCCGCTGGAACGGAAGGAAGGCGGCGGTGTGCCACGCGACGACAGCGGCACACTGCCTGAAAGTAGCCGACCTGCCATTCCGTCACCTCCGGTACCTGCAGAGCGCGTTGCGGAGCGAAAGTCGTACCCGTCCAGCACGTCGCGGTCCACCAATCGCGTAGCGGATCGGCCCG
>JBFWWY010000145.1:0-7635 GCA_050245935.1 Phycisphaerae bacterium
CCCAGAGCACAAATCCCGCGCCCAGGAGACCGATCACGATGCCGAGCGTGACAAGGTTGCCGAGGTTCAGCAACTGAAAACTACTGGTGCGAACCGCCGCGAGATAAGCGGCGATCGACCCTTTTCCTTCGCGGGGGCGCTCTCCCGGTATGACTTTGTTGCGGGCAGCTTCGGCTGTGGGGATGCGAAGCGGTTCAGGAATGTCGCCGGGCGGTCCGACGTCGGGAATTTCGGACTGTGGCGGCGCGATGGCGTCGCCGCCGGCGAGAGCGTAGAGATCGTCCGTAACATTGTCAGGAACTGTCTGGCGTTTTGGCATCGGGACCGTGAAGGCACCGCCGCATTTCTTGCATTTTGCGCGTTTGCCGGCGGCGGAGTCGGGCAGCTTGTAGGTCGCGCCGCATTTGCATTTGAGCGTCATGACGCATGCTCCACTGAAACAAGACGTGTGCGGCGACGAACCCGATTCGCGATTGCAGAAGAGTCGTAGAGTGCTGGATAAAGATTACCAAAGTCCGCGGCAACTTCCCAATATAACTCCCCCGCTTGTTTGTAAGCGCTGAAGCGTTCGGTCGCCGTTATCGATGCCGTCGGGGGTTTCCTCGAGACCGTCGCTTGGTGCGCCGGCATCCCAACAGATCGGCCGGGCTTCGCGAGCACACGGGAAATGCCGTATGATGCGGGGTTTTCCGAGAGCGGCGCTTGCAATGGCTCGGCAGGAGCCTCGCCCTCCCACTGACGAATCGCGGCGAACGTTTTCGTCGTCGCGTTGATCTGCAAGGAAAAGTTACCGTGAAGACTGCTGCTCAAATCCGCCAGGAATTCATCGATTTTTTCCGCGAGAAGGAACACACCTACGTGCCGTCGTCGCCGGTGGTGCCGCACGACGACCCGACGCTGCTGTTCACAAACGCGGGGATGAATCAGTTCAAGCCGATTTTTCTCGGGCAGGTCGCCGCGGGACATCCGTTTGCGAACCTCAAGCGCGCGGCGAACAGCCAGAAATGCATTCGTGCCGGCGGCAAGCACAATGACCTCGACGACGTAGGACACGATACGTATCACCACACGTTCTTCGAGATGCTCGGCAACTGGTCGTTTGGCGATTACTTCAAGAAGGAAGCCATCGCGTGGGCATGGGAGTTGCTCGTCGAGCGCTGGGGGCTGGAGCCGTCGCGGCTGTACGCGACGTATTTCGGCGGTGACGAAGCGCAGGGTTTGGAACCGGATATCGAAGCGCGCGAACTTTGGAAGAATTATCTGCCGGAGGATCACATCGTTCCCGGCAACATGAAAGATAACTTCTGGGAGATGGGCGACACCGGTCCGTGCGGGCCGTGCAGTGAGGTGCATATCGATCTGACGCCGGACAAAAGCGGCGGCAAGCTCGTTAACGCAGGCGATGCGCGGGTGATCGAGATCTGGAATCTCGTGTTTATTCAATTCAATCGGCGGCGCGACGGCGGGCTGGACCCCCTGCCGGCGAAGCACGTTGATACCGGCATGGGTTTCGAACGCATCAGCGCGGTCGTGCAGGGTAAGACGAGCAATTATGACACGGATGTGTTTACGCCGCTGTTTGCGGCGATTCGGGAGGTGACGGGGGCGCCGCCGTATGGCGGCGGAGGATTGAAGGATAAGAGGATTGGAGGATTGGAGGGGGAAAAGGCGGCGGAGACCCGTGGGAGCGGCGAAGGCGCGCACTCCAATCCTGCAATCCCCCAATCCTCCAATCCTTCCATGAACGACGTCTCCTACCGCGTCATTGCGGATCACATTCGCACGCTGACATTTGCGCTGGCGGACGGCGCCGTGCCGGACAAGGATGGGCGCGGGTATGTGTTGCGGCGGATTCTGCGGCGGGCGGTGCGGTATGGGTGGCAATACTTCGATATGAAGGAGCCGTTTCTGTTTAAGCTTGTGCCGACGGTGGCGCAGGTGATGGGCGACGTGTTTCCGGAGGTGCGGGAGAAACAGGCGCACGTCGCGGAGTTGGTGCGCGATGAGGAAGCGTCGTTTGGGCGCACGCTGGAGCGCGGGATTGCGCTGTTTGAGGAAGCAGCGGAACGCGCTCAAACCGACCAATCCCGCCTGCATTCCGATCAGAGCCGCGCTCATCCTGATCAGAGCCGCGCCCGTAAGGAAGCGGTACCAGCGCCGAACCGCGAGGAAGGGCCTGGTCATTCCCAAGCCATATCGAGCACGCACGAAACCAGCACCAGCAATGCACTTGCCTATTTTTTGACATTCCACACGTACGGAACCTGGCTCCACGGCCAGGCAAAAGGATCAGTCGATCGCGCTACGAATCAATTCGGACAGCCGCAGCTCGAACCGCACCAAGGCCGCGCGGAATCGGAATCGGCCTCGATGAAGCAGGATGCGATGACTTTCGACGCGAAACAGCGTGATATCGTGGAACGGACAATTCACGAAGTCGCGGCTCATCGCAAATGGACGATCCATGCGCTCGATGTGCGATCGAATCATGTTCACGTTGTCGTCAGCGCGCCGGACGGGCCCGAAAAAGTCATGACCGATTTTAAGGCGTATTGCACGCGACGACTCGGCGAGGCGAAAGCGATCACAGACGATGCGAAGGTCTGGTCGCGGCACGGCAGCACTAGGTATTTGTGGAAGCCGGAGGATATTGCGGCGGCGTGTCGGTATGTCACCGAGGCGCAGGGTGGCGAATTGGCGAAGAGTTCGTTTTCGGAGTCCATCAAATTCGCAGTGTCATCTGAGGATCATGGCTTGGTACCGCTTCCTGACGGGCGCGGCTCTGATCGGTTAGCTGGAAATCAGATGCTGGCTGGAGATGGGACGTCTTCGGGCGGCGTGATTTCGGCGGCGGATGCGTTCAAGTTGCATGATACGTATGGATTTCCGATCGACCTGACGCAGATTATGGCGGAGGAGAAGGGACTGCGGGTTGATATTGAGGGGTATGAGCGGTTGATGGAAGCGGCACGGGAGAAGGCGCGCGGAAAAGCGGATCACTCCGACCCGCGTGCGAAGCTTTCGCAGTGCATCTTCGATGCGCAGCAGGCTGAGATGTTTCGTTCGGTGTCGCAAACAGATGACTCGGCAAAATACGGCAAAGGAAGTACAGACGCGACAATCGTCGGTATTGTCGAAATTGACGCCGAAGGTCAGCCGCAATTTTCCCAAACCGGCCCATTGAAACCAGGGCACTACGCCGCCCTGCTGCTCGATAAGACCTGTTTCTACGGCGAACAAGGCGGGCAGGTAGGTGATTCTGGAACGATCGCTGGCAACGGTGCGAACTTCGAAGTGATGGAAACGTTGCGCGCGGGACATGTCGTCGCACATCTCGGCGTGCTGCATGACGGCGAATTCAACGGTGGTCAGCACGTTCAATTGCAACTCTCAGAATCGCGAAACCCGATCATGCAAAATCACACCGCCACCCACGTACTGAATTGGGCGTTGCGGGAGGCGCTGGGGGAGCATGTGCAGCAGAAGGGTTCGCTGGTTGATGCGGAGAAAACGCGGTTTGATTTTTCGAACCCGAAGGCGCTGACGGCAGAGCAGGTTGAAAAAATTGAGGTGCTTTGTCAGGAGCAAATGCGGCGGAATCTGGCGGTGTATGCGGAGGAAGTTGCGCAGGCGGACGCGATGAAGGTGCACGGATTGCGCGCGGTGTTCGGCGAGAAGTACCCCGAGCGCGTACGCGTCGTGTCGGTGGGCGTGCCGGTGGCGGATTTGCTGGCGAATCCGGGCAACGCGGATTGGCGGCAGTATTCCATCGAATTCTGCGGCGGTACGCATGTGACAAACACCTCCGAGATCGGCGATTTTCTGCTGACCGCGGAAGAAGCCGTCTCGAAAGGCGTGCGGCGTGTAATTGGCATTACCGGCGACGCGGCGAAGGCGGCGCGCGATAACGGCGATCGCCTGCTGATGAAGGCGCAGGAACTTGCAAAGAATCCGCCGGCGGAAGCGGGTCGGGCCGTGACGCTGTTGCAGCAGGAAATGACGGAATGCGTCGTGCCGCTGTCGCACCGCACAAAGATTCTAAAGGAAATGGAAACGCTGCAGGAAGCCGCGAAAAAGCAGCAAAAAGCAGCGGCGGCGGACGCGGCGGGTGAAGTGCGCACGCGAGTGAATGAAGTGCTCGACGGTGCGCCCAAAATCGGCGACACGACGATCGTCGTCGCGGAGATGCCGGACGCGCCGGCGGAGCAACTCAAGCACGGCGCGGACATCGTGAAGGAAAAATGCGGCAGCGCGGCGATTCTGTTTGGCGTGCGCGGCGACGAGAAGGCAACGCTGCTGGCGGCGATGACGGACGATCTGGTCAAACGCGGCATCAAGGCCGGCGATCTGGTGAAAGCGATCGCGCCGATCGTCAATGGCGGCGGTGGCGGCCCGCCGACGATGGCGCAGGCGGGCGGAAAGGATCCGAGCAAGCTGACTGAAGCGCTGGCGGCGGGACGGGAGTGGATTGAAGGGAAGCTGAACGCGTGAGATCGTGCAAGAGTGAAAAGGTGAAAATGTGAGAAGGTGATAAGGTCGGATTCGATGACAGAATGTCGGTGGGCGATCTTCGCGCTTTGGGCCGGACGAATAAAGCGGCTGGAGTAGCGCACGTTTCGTCGGGCCGGGACCCCGATGAATCGGGACACGCAGCCCCGGCTCTGATGCAGCACGGTTTCGGTTGCCACTTTGCGGGCCATGCCTTACATTTTCGGCCCGGCGTTTACTTTCATCAGGGAGAATTTATGGCGACGCTCGCGCATCGGTTTGCCGATTGGGCGCAAACTGTTTCGTATCAAGGACTTGGCGAAAAAACTCGCCACGAGGTCAAGCGACGAATTCTGGACTCGATCGGCTGCGCACTCGGGGCGTGGAAAAGCCGACCGGGGACGGTTGCGCGCAAAATCGCGTCGTCGGTTTCGTTCGAGAACGGCGGCGGACTCTTCGCGTCGAATCATCGCACGACGGAGGATCTCGCAACCTTCGCCAACGGCGCGCTCGTCCGATATCTCGATTTTAACGATACGTACCTGAGCAAAGAGCCGGCGCACCCGAGCGACAACATTCCCGCGGCGCTCGCTGTCGGGCAGGCAGTCGGCGCGAACACGAAAGACATCATCGCGGCGATCGCGTTGGGCTATGAGGTTCAATGTCGGTTGTGTGACGCCGCCTCTTTGCGGGCACACGGCTGGGATCACGTGTATTACGGTGCGCTGTCGTCGTCGCTGCTGGCGGCAAAGCTCTACAAGCTGTCGAAAGAGCAAATGGTGCATACGCTCGGGCTGTCCGGTGTTTGCAACTTTGCGACGCGGCAAACGCGCACGGGGCAGATTTCGGACTGGAAGGCGTGCGCATTTTCCAATGCGGCGCGGAACGGCGTGTTTGCGGCGAAGCTGGCGCGCGAAGGGATGGCCGGTCCGAACGAGATTTTCGAAGGGCCGAAGGGCCTGTTCAAGATGGTAACGGGGCCGTTCGACGTGCAGTGGTCGTCAGGGCCGGACGACTGGATGATCGATCAAACGTACATCAAGTTCTGGCCGGCGGAATATCACTCGCAGTCGGCAATTGATGCGGCACTGCAGTTGCGGCCGGACATCGGCGGCGTCGACAAGATCAAAGAAATTCTTATCGAGAGCTTCGAAGCCGCGGTGAGCATCATTGGCTCGGAGCCGGAAAAGTGGCGACCGACGAGTCGCGAGACCGCGGATCACAGCATGGGGTTCTGCGTCGCGTGTGCGCTGATCGATGGCGACGTCACGCGGGCATCGTTCAGCGACGCGAAGATCAAGGACAAGCAGGTGCTGGATCTGCTCGACAAGACGAAGATCGTGGAGACGGATTCGTGCAACGCAGGTTATCCGAAGGGTATTCCGAACAATATGATCATTACGCTCAACGACGGGCGTAAGATCGAGAAACGCGTGGATTATCCGCGCGGACACGCGGGCAATCCGATGACCGACGACGAAGTCGTGAAGAAGTTCAAGATTCTCGCGGCGGGCGTGGTGTCGGACGCGACGGCGGATCGAATCGTAAATCAGGCGATGTCGTTCGATGAGCTTTCGAGCGTTGCGGATTTGATCAAGTTTGAGACGCTGTAAGGCAAGGAAAAGGCAACCACGGAGGCACGGAGAAGAGGAACTCAGAAGACGCGCTGTTGCGCGCGTCGCGTCCAATTAGGGCGTGCGGTGTCAACGAGCCGCGAGCGCGAGCGTCCTTTGCCGGTGTCGGTCGTGTTTTGAGGGAATTTAGTCGTTTGGACCCCGCGCTTGCGCTTGGGGCTTGCATGATGGAGCGCAAAAGCTGCCGGGGGGCGAGCGAATTGGGTGGTTTGTCTCGATTTGGATGCGGATGCGTGAAGGGACGACAGCGTGCCGATAATGATCGGTAGTGGATTGTGGCGGATTCTTGGCGCGATTCAGTGAATCGGGTGTGTCATGGCAGTTCTGGCGAAAAAAACGAATAAGCAGGAATCAGGTGCGAATATGTCCGAAAACGCGACACTTCATTTTCGCGATAAGAAGCTGGAGCTTCCCGTCATCATCGGAACCGAGGATGAAATCGGCGTCGATATCGCGAAGTTGCGCCAGGAAACCGGCCTCATTACGTATGACGACGGCTACGGGAATACCGGCTCATGCATTAGCGACATCACGTTTATCGACGGCGAACAGGGCATTCTGCGCTACCGTGGCTATCCCATCGAACAGCTTGCGGAAAAAGCCACGTTTGTCGAGACGGCGTATCTGCTGATTTTCGGCGAGTTGCCGAAGGAAGCGGAGCTGAAGAAATTTCGAAGCCTCCTGACGGAAAACCAGTTCATACACGAAGACTTGCGCCATCATTTCGAGGGCTTCCCGCAGCACGCGCATCCGATGGCGATTCTGTCGGCGATGATCAATGCGACGAGTTGTTTCCAGCCGGCCATCCTGAAGATTGATGATGATGCGGATTTCATGAATTCCGCGGCGCGGCTGATGGCGAAGGTGCGGACAATTGCTGCCGCGAGTTACAAGAAGTCAATCGGGCAGCCGCTGATGTATCCACGATCGGACCTGCCGTACACCGCGAATTTCCTGCACATGCTGTTCAGCAAACCTTACCTTGAGCCGACCCCGGATCCGGATATTGTGCGGGCGCTCGATCTGATTCTGCTGCTGCATGCAGATCACGAGCAGAACTGCTCGACGTCGACCGTGCGGATGGTAGGCTCCAGCAAGGCGAATCTGTGGGCCAGCGTATCAGCGGGTGTGTGCGCGCTCTGGGGCCCTCTGCACGGCGGTGCGAATCAAGCCGTGATTGAGATGCTGACGCAAATTCACACGAGCGATCTGACATGCAAGCAATTTGTGGAGAAGGTAAAGAACGATTCGAATACGCGGTTGATGGGTTTCGGCCATCGCGTGTACAAGAATTTTGATCCGCGCGCGAAACTGCTGAAAGAAGCGTGCGACCGCGTCTTGAATAATCTCGGCATCACCGATCCCCTGCTGGATATTGCCTAGGAACTGGAAGAAACCGCGCTCAAGGACGAATTCTTCATCAAGCGGAATCTGTATCCGAATGTCGATTTTTACAGCGGGATCATCATGCGCGCCATCGGCATTCCGGTGGATATGTTTACCGTCATTTTCG
>JBFWWY010000146.1:0-7630 GCA_050245935.1 Phycisphaerae bacterium
GATTCCAAAGCGCGTCGCGGGGGACGTCGCAGCTTAGCTCGTCAAGCCGCTGAGTTTTCGTAGCTCTTCCTCAAGGAATTGGGACGCACGCACCAACCGGCCCTTCACCGCCTGTTCGCTGACGCCGAGTGATTCCGCCATCTCTGCGCGCGAAAACCCTTCAAAAAATTTCAGCATCAGCACATCGCGATAATCGTCCGGCATCTCCTGGATGATATGCCGAATCAGTTCGCGTCGTTCGATTTTATGCGCTTTCGTGCCGGGTCCGCTCGTGCCACCGGCCGCGTCGAACGCCGTGTGCAAGCGGTTGTGATGCGTCGGGCTGCGGTTGAAACGGCGCAGCGCATCGATGCAGCGATTCCGTGCGACCTTGTAAATCCACGGCTTGAACATCCCGGCCGGCGGCTCGGTGCCGTCGACGAGTTTCGCAAACGTCTCCTGTGCGACGTCCTCGGCGAGTTGCTCGTCGTGAAGATACTGTCTGCAGTAGCGCTGAATCGCCGCCCAGTAACGCTCGGTCAGCAAGCTCGCAGCACCGGAATTACCGGCTTGCATGCCGGCAACGAGTTCTTCGTCCGTAGGCGTGGATTGTGCATCGGTCATGATCGACTCTCTTCGTGTCGTTTCAATGCATCCGTTCGGCGTTGCTCAAACACCTCTTCACACTCCGGCGGTCGCACATAACGCGGCACGATCTGCTCCGTCGCACAAAAAGCACCGCGGTCAGCCAGATAACCGCCTATGGAGCCAACCGTTCGTGCGACCGGTTGCGCAGCCTCGGCGTCGAGAATCTGCCACTGCGCGTCGGCAAAAACATGCCGCGCGTTGTTGATCCCTGCGCCTATTCCAATTATCGGTAATTGCGCACCCCGCGCCAAAGATTCCGCCGTCCGGATCGCCACCGGCAGAGTTTCGCGCAGCCATACGTTCTCGTCGATCTGTAAAGCAAATGCCGATTCCTGATCCGAAACTTCGTATACTGCCGAATAGAGCTCACCGCGCCGCGCATCGACGCCGACAGCAATCCGCGTTCCCACCGGCTGCGGCAGGGCATTGGCGGCGATGACCGCGAGCGACGGTACCGCGACAACGCGGCAGCCGCTCGTCAGGGCCAGCATTCGCGCAATGGTCGCGGCAATGCGCAGCCCCGTGAAGCTACCCGGTCCTTCCGAATAGGCGCAGATCTTAACATCCCGCGCCGACGCCCCAGCTTCCGCAAATAACGCCTGAATCTGCGGAAATAGCGCACCCGTGCGGCGTTGCTGCGCCGGCAAACTGCATTCTCCACGCAATACCCCGTCGACGAACAGTGCAAGCGATCCGGCCAGCGTCGACGTCTCGATTGCAAAGAGGAGTCCGTGTGCGGAATTGGCGTCTGGTGCGGGCAAATTCATTGTTTTACTGTATCATTCCCGGACGAGGCGTGTAACAACCATGAACAGGATTTGCACAAGTTCACCCACCGACCGGAGTTCGACCTGAACCAGCGAACCCGAATGATCTTTTCAATATGCGGAGAGTTTGATGTCTTCGAACCCGATGCGGCGGCGCGGTGCGCGGTCGCTGCCTGAGTTGCCAGTACGCAGCGCATCTGCGAAATCGTTTTCCGACCACCGGCGACGATGCCTGCTGATCCTCGGAGGTGCTGTCTGGTTGTCCAGTGGTTGCAAGCGCGAGTTGGAGATCCAGCCGCCGCCGCCGCCGACTGTGACCGTTGCGTTTCCGCAACGGGAAGACGTAACGGAATTCTTCGAATTTACCGGAACCACCGAAGCAAGCGAATCGGTGGAGGTTCGCGCACGCGTCGAGGGCTTCCTCGAAAGCGTGCTCTTCAATCCCGGTTCGCTTGTTAAGGCAGGGGATCTGCTCTACAAGATCGACCAGGCACCGTTCCGCGCACGACTCAAACAAATGGAAGCGGAACGCGACAGCGCAATCGCGAACGAACAACGCCTCTCCCATGAGTTTGATCGCGTCACGCGCCTGCGCGAAGGCAACCGCGCCACCGAAACCGAGGCGATCAACGCAAAGGCTGATCTCGAAAGTGCCCGCGCCATGATCAAAGCCGCCGAAGCGGCCGTCGACACCGCCCAGATCAATCTCAGCTACACGGAGATCCGCGCGCCGATCAGCGGCCGCATCTCCCGCACATTCGTCGACGCCGGCAATCTCGTCGGAGCCGGGGAGTACACGCTGCTGACGACAATCGTGCAGGACAACCCGATCTACGTGTATTTCAATCCGTCCGAGACCGAGCTCTTGAATTACCTGGCATTGCACCCGGAGCGCCGCACTTCGACCATGAACGAGGGCACACCGGTGCTGATGGGGTTGCCGAACGAAGACGACTATCCGCACAACGGCCGAACCGATTGGGGCGACAATCGCGTCAACCCCGATACCGGCACAATCACCGTGCGCGGCGTATTTGAGAATGAGGATCACGCACTCTTGCCGGGATTGTTCGTCCGCGTCCGCGTGCCGTCCGAACTGCGTGAAAGTGCGTTACTCGTGCCCGCCCGCGCGGTGGGCTTGGACCCCGGCGGCAACTTTGTCCTCGTCGTAAATAACGAAAATCACGTGCAGCAGCGTTATGTTCAACTTGGTGTCGAAACCGACGGTCGACGCGTCGTCCTCAACGGGCTCGACGACAATGAACGAATCATCGTCCGTGGGGTGCAGCGCGTGCGTGATGGTGCGGTGGTCACACCGCAAATCGAAGGCGCTATGGCCGAAGCGGCCGATCCCACACGCACGAAAAATACCATCCAACCTGACGCTGCTGCCGCGGATCCCGAATCACCGCCGACACAAGACGCAAATCCGTCGGTAAGCGAGGAGCGCGACTAAGTATGTTTTCCCGCTTCTTTATTGATCGTCCGATTTTCGCGTCCGTCGTCGCGCTGGTCACGGTACTCGCTGGTGCGATCGCCATCGGCACACTCCCCGTCGCGCAATATCCCGAAATCACGCCGCCGACGATTCTGGTCACCGCGTTTTATCCCGGAGCCGACGCGAAGGTCGTTGCAGAAACCGTCGCGCAGCCGATTGAGCAGGAAGTCAACGGCGTGGAAGACATGCTGTACATGTCGAGTGTCTGCGCCGCCGACGGTAGCTATCAGCTCACTGTGACATTCGCCGTCGGCACCAACCTCGATGACGCCAACGTCCTCGTGCAAAATCGCGTCGCAACCGCGATCTCGTCCCTGCCCGAGGAAGTGCAGCGGCTCGGCGTGACGACGAAAAAGCAGTCGTCCAGCATGATCATGGTGCTTACGTTGATTTCGCCAAACGGCGAGTATGACGATCTGTATCTGAGCAACTACGCCAAACTGAACATGCGCGACGAACTCCTGCGCATCGACGGTGTCGGCGAAGTCGAAGTCTTCGGCGCCGAAGAGTACAGCATGCGCGTCTGGCTCAACCCCGCGAAACTCAAAGGGCGCAATCTCACGACGTCTGACGTCGTCGCGGCCATTCGCGAGCAGAACGTGCAGGTCGCCGCCGGCCAGATCGGCCAGCCGCCGTCCCCGGAAGGGCAGGATTTCCAGCTCACGGTCAATACGCGCGGTCGCCTCGCGACCGAGGAAGAATTCGGCGACATCATCCTCCGTGCTGACGGCACGCGGATCACGCGGCTGCGCGACGTCGCGCGCATCGAGCTCGGCGCCGAATCCTACGGCCTCAAATCCAGCTCTACCGGGTCGCCGACCGCCGCGATTCTGATTTACCAGACGCCCGGCGCGAACGCACTGAGCGTCTCGAAACTCGTCCGCGAAAAGTTCGGCGAACTGCGATCCCGTTTCCCGCGCGGTATGACCTATGACATCCCGCTCGACACGACTGATTTCGTCAACCGCTCCATCCGCGAAGTCGTTACGACGCTCGCCATCGCGGTCGGCCTCGTATTCCTTACGCTGTTCATCTTCCTGCAGGATTGGCGCGTGACGCTCATCCCTGCGCTCACCATCCCCGTCTCGCTGATTGGCACGTTCGTTTTTATGAGCGGGATGGGGCTGTCGATCAACCTGCTCACGCTCTTCGGCCTCGTCCTTGCGATCGGGATCGTCGTCGACGACGCAATCGTCGTCGTCGAAAATGCCGCCCGCCTTGTGCACGACAACGGCCTTTCTCCGCGCGACGCCGCCGTCCGCACAATGCGCGAAGTCACCGGCCCGATCATCGCGACGACGCTCGTCCTCATGGCAGTGTTCGTCCCCACGGCCTCGCTCGGCGGCATCACCGGCCAGCTATACCGGCAGTTCGCGTTGACCATCGCAACCGCAACCGTTCTCAGCTCCGTCAACGCACTCACACTCAGCCCTGCGCTGTCGGCAATTTTTTTGCGACCGCTCGACCATCGTCCGAATTTCTTTTTTCGCTGGTTCAATTCGTTCTTCGACGGCCTCACACGCATGTATTCCGCAATCGCCAGCGGCTTCATGCGCGCCCGCGTTCTCGTCTTGCTCGTGTTTCTCGGCCTCACCGGTGTAACGCTCTGGGGGCTCGGTCAGTTGCCGAAAGGCTTCTTCCCGCAGGAAGATCAGGGCTTTGCGATCGCGACGTTGCAACTCCCCGACGCCGCCTCGCTGCAGCGCACGACCGACGTCGTCAAAGAAGCCGAAGCCATCCTGCGCGAAACGCCCGGCGTCGAGAAATGGGTCGCGATTTCCGGCTTCTCACTGCTCAACGGCGGCGCTGCATCCAACGAGGCCACCGCGTTCATCAGCTTCGACCCGTGGAGCGAACGCACCACGCCGGAACTGCAACTCGATGCGATGGTCGGCAAGCTCTGGGGAAGTCTCGGCCAGATTCAGGACGCCAACACGTTTGTTTTCGTCATGCCCGCGATCATGGGACTCGGCAATTCCGGCGGATTTGAACTAAAACTGCAGGATCGCGGCAACCTCGGCCTCGACACGCTGCAGGCGATGACGTTTGAGCTTGTCGGTGCGGCGGCGGCGCAGCCCGTTCTAGGACCGACGTTCTCCCTTTTCCGCGCCACTGTGCCACAGCTTTATCTCGACGTCGATCGCACCAAAGCCAAGACCTTGGGCATCCCGCTGACCGCCGTCTTCGACACGCTCCAGACCTTCCTCGGTTCGGTCTATGTGAACGACTTCAACCGCTTTGGCCGTACGTATCAGGTCCGCGTGCAGGCCGAGCCCGAGTTCCGCCAATCGAGCGAAGACATCAAGAAGCTCGACGTGCGCAACGTGCGCGGCGAAATGGTCCCGCTCGGCACGCTGCTCAGCGTCAGCGACAGCGTCGGCCCGCAGCTCATTTCGCGCTACAACATGTATCCCGCTTCTACCATCAGCGGCGACGCCGCCCCCGGCTACAGCTCCGGCGACGCACTGCAGGTCATGGAGAAACTCGCCGCGAGTAAGCTGCCCAGTACGATGGGCATCGAGTGGACCGGCATGTCGTATCAGGAAAAAACCAGCGGCGACGAAGGCACGCTGCTGTTCGTCCTCGCGATTGTGCTGGTGTATCTCGTGCTTTGCGCACAATATGAAAACTGGTTCCTGCCGCTCTCCGTGATTCTCGTCGTGCCGATCGCCCTGTCGGGCACCGTCGTCGCGCTGTGGCTGCGCGGTTTGGACAACAACATCTACACCCAGGTCGGCATCATTCTGCTCGTCGCGCTCGCAAGCAAGAACGCAATCCTCATTGCCGAGTTCGCGCGTGACATCTGCGTGCGCGAAGGCAAGCCGCCGGTACAGGCCGCGCTCGAAGCCGCCAGGCTCCGCTTCCGGCCGATCATCATGACCGCGCTGACGTTTCTGCTCGGCGTTTTACCGCTCGTCTTCGCAACCGGCCCCGGCTCCGCGAGCCGCCGCGCCCTCGGCACCGCCGTCTTCGGCGGTATGATCGCGGCAACCATCTTCGCGATCCTGCTCGTGCCGATTTTCTTCGTCTACGTAAGCTGGCAATACAAAAAGCACATCCAGCCCCAGCCGCAACCGATCGAAGGCAACCACGGCGGAGCCACGGAGAACACGGAGTAATAGTAGGTTTAGTAGTCCGGCGTAAGCCCTCACGGGAGTCCGAGGCCCCCGCCGAGTTCCGTAGCGTCCGGCTTACTTGCCGGGCGTTGTCCCGACGTATCGCGATGCCTCGCCGCTGGGTCTTCGTAGCGACCGTGCCCCCGTGCCGGATGTATTGACCGTGTAGCGTCCGTGCCTCTGTGCCGGACGGAGACGCTGGGAGACCGAGGCTCCCGCCGAGCAATGAAGCGTCCGGCGTCCCTTCCGGACGTTGACGCCGAGAGCCCGCGCCTTCTGCCGAGCTCCTGCGCCAAATCGGAAACCCGAGGCTCCCGCCGAGCGTGCGCGCGACAGATCGCGATCCACTTCTCCCCCCGGGCGTTCGCAACAAAATGGGAGGGCGAGGCTCCCGCCGAGCCGTCATCAGCAAATCTCAATTTCTCATCCAACGCATGAATTCTCGAAACAGTAGGGTGGGTAGAGCGCAGCGAAACCCACCCCGAAACAATTAGGGTTGCTTCCAAGACTCCATATCCTTGACCTGCGCAAGCTCCTCCAGACTCATCATATCGACGACTTCTCCAGTAACGCCGTAAACTTCATGCAAGGAATACGGGGACGGGGGAGGAACCAGTGATGGTATATTTCGAAAAAGTAGATCGCGGCCCCATACTGCATCAACCGTTGTAGAGGCTATCCCAAAACTGGTTTCAGGCCGAACTCGCGTTGATCGAATTCGTGCGAACTGCTTGGAAAAGTGCCATATCTAGATTGCGCGTAATCGGCAAAATTGGGTTTTGGGATAGGTTCATATATTTTATGCTTCATGCGAATACCGCCGCCACCGTCAAAAGGGGACGGCAGATGTGAATTTGGCTCGTCCAGATCCAGTTTCGCAAAGACTCCAGCACTGAGATTTCCCCAATACTCAATTGAAACCGTAAAGCGCTTTCCTGATTCAACTTGGGGGCGGATTTGAATTTCGCTGATTGTTAGTGCATTATCAAAGTAGCGTTCTTGCTGGGACGATGTCAGGCGGTTAGATATGAACATCTTCTCGACAAAATCGATTGCCAACCTCGATCGATCGGCAAAGTTTGTGCTCTTCTGCGCCTCCAACCCCATCTCCACCATCGCATCCACAGCCGCCGCGCGAAGTTGGTCATCGTCGTAGCGTCGCACCAATTCTTGCCAGGCGGCAAGCCGTGTAGCTTGTGGCGCATCCATCGACCATTGCACCAGCAGGCGTTTCGGATAATAGGGATACAGGTTGACCTTCTGGAACGTCGCGTACGACTGCCCACCCAGACCCAGCACCCCGAGCATGAACGCGGCGCGCAACAAAAATGGCGACAGTCTCCCATCGCCATTTCGCAATTCAACTTTTGTCATCAGTAGGGTGGGTAGAGCGCAGCGAAACCCACCATTATCGCGTGATGGACTTACGCCTTCACAACATGCTTCCCGCGCTTTTTCTTGCCCGTCGCGTTTCGTGTATCCACGACCAGCGCCGCATGCTCACAGATCATGTCGTAATCCACGTCACTGTGATCTGTGGAAATCAGCACGCAATCAAAACCCTTCAGATTCTCCGGCGTCAGCTTCACGCTCTTCATATGCGTAATGTTGTGCTCACGCAT
>JBFWWY010000147.1:0-7613 GCA_050245935.1 Phycisphaerae bacterium
GGCAGGGCATACTTCCCGGTCTCGTTTCACGCGGTCCAGCGGACCGCGCAGCGCGGGTGTAGCTCAGTGGTAGAGCGTCACGTTGCCAACGTGAATGTCGTGGGTTCGAATCCCATCACCCGCTTTCTTCTCCTTTTCTTGCCACACTTCCGTGCATCGGTCCCGGGTTTATCGCACGTTTCCACATAGCGGGCTGTGGAACGTGGGACGGCAACCTAATTTTCGGTGATGCACCCTTGCAGCAGCGTCCAGCTGAAAAAGATCCCGTCGCACAAGCGCAATATGCTTGCAGTCGGGATCTCTTTCGTGGCTTTTTATTTGTTCGCCTGAACCATGACGCCGCCGTCAGGCAGGGTCTTGGCTGTAGAATCGAAATTTATCCCGCCCTGATAACGGGCAACTGAATTCCAGGTAAAACGCTCGCGTGGATCTCGAGGGTCGAAAAAAGCCCCACCTGCAGCGACGCCCGTACGACATAGATCCGCTTTCCCGGCTTGTTGGTCACTTTGGAATTCGGTATCGTTCCTGAGTGTACAATTATTTGGTTGTACCGCAGGATTCCGCGGCAAAGACTGCTGTTTTGAGGACCCGCATGTCCGGCTCGAACAAGATTGTGATTTCCGAGAAAGTTCATGCAGAAATGCGATCCCAGAGCGAAGACGGGGTGGTGATTCTTGCAGCGCGGGATCACATCGCAAAGGCCTATCTCGGCCATTGGGGGTCCAAAAAAACCATCGAACGCGCCCGCAACCGGATTCACTGGCTGGGGGGACAGGTCACCGGCAAGCGTGTTCTGGATGTGGGGTGCAGCGAGGGAATTTTGCCGATCCTGCTCGGCCGCGAGGGATTTGAAGTCGTTGGCGTCGACCTGAACAAAGAGGCAATCGACTTTGCCCAGGATTTACTCCTCAGCGAAACGCAAGTTGTTCAGGAGCGCGTCCGATTCGTTTGTGCCAACATTACCACGCTCGATGCCCCGCAGGATCGCTTCGATACGCTACTCCTCGGCGAAGTGATTGAGCACGTTGTCAACCCGAGTGCATTCCTGGCAACGTGCATGCGTCACGTGAAGCCCGGCGGCACCTGTATTCTGACGACGCCCTTCGGACTCTCGCCCCATAATGATCACAAGCAAACCTTTGTCGCGTCGGAATTGGTGAAATTGCTGTCGCCGTTCCTGGAAATTCGTCACCTCTCCGTGGCATATGGGTACCTGCGCGTCGTCGGTGCGGCGCGAGATGTTTCGAATGGTCATGCGATCACCTCCGGCGCGGCGAATCACGACCCCGAATTCGTCACGCGGTTGCTGCATGAAACGGAACAGGCGACGCTTGAGTCGCAGTATCAGTTCTATGAGGAACTTGACCAGATCCGATCCCAGCGAAATCGCGTGGAGGCGAATTATAAGAATGCGGTCGCGGAGCGCGATCGGATGAGCGAGCGGGCTGCCGCGCTGGAAAGCGAAGCCGCGGCGCTGCAAAAAGAAATTGAGCAGTCGAAGAGTCAGGGAATCTCGCATCAAGCACTGTTGGAATCCCGTCGGCAGGATCTCGATGCGGAGAAGCAACGTGCGGAGGAAGCCCGCGAAAAACTCGCAGCCCAGGTACAACGCGTAGCCGAATTGACCAATGCAGCATCGGTCGCCGCGCAGGAAGCCACCGAGCGAGAATCCCGGATTCGTGCCGAACAGGAAACATTGCAGCGCATGCTGGTTCAGCGGGAGGAACGGCTGGCGGCGATGGCGGATTCTCATCGGCTCCTCGCCAATCAGCGCGTCGCGGACAAACGCGAGCTGGAAGCACTCGAGGCCCAGCTTACGCAGTTGCGTGCGCAAATCGCAGACGAAGAAAAACGGCGGACGGCCGAAGTGCGCAAGCTGGAGGGCCGCCTTCGTCATCAGCTTGATCAGCTGAATTATTTTCAGGCTGAGCTGGCGCTGAAAAAAGAAGAAGTGCGGTATCAGATCGGCGATGCATTCGTAAGCGCGACAAAGAGCCCTCTTGATTTTGTCCGGCTGCCGGGGCGTTTGTTTACCGCGTTTCTCCGCGGTCGTGCGCGCGGACAGGAAAGAAAGCGCCTGGAGCAGCCGGCGTCGCACGTTCCGATGCCCGTCGTCGTCGCGGACAAGGTTGCGAAAAGCACTGAAAAAAAGCCGGTGAAGCACGATGCACGCCGCAACGGGGTCGGCAAGCGCGAGATTGCGCGGGAACTCCTGGCACCGCCGATTCTCCTCGCGCCAGGGAATGAGCATGCGCCGCTTGTCGCGGGCATCCTGGACACCATGTCGGCGTCGACCTTCGGGCAGGAATGCCGCTTGCTGACATTTGCTCCACACAATTGGCAATTCGCACTTGAACAGCACCGACCGGATTTTCTGCTGGTTGAGTCGGCGTGGCAGGGGAATTCAGGCACCTGGCAATATCAGGTCGGTGAATACAGCGGGCAGGGTGATCAGGCACTCCGTGAGCTGACGGACTGGTGCCGCAAGAACAATATTCCTACTGTCTTCTGGAATAAAGAAGATCCTGTACATTTCACAAAGTTCCGCCGATCTGCCGCATTGTTTGACTACGTGTTCACCAGCGATGCGAACATGATCAGCGACTACCGGGCGCTGAGCGGAAATCGTGCCAAGCATGTAGACGCGCTCACATTTTCCGCGCAACCTGCCTTGCATAATCCGATTACAACGGAGCCGCGTCTTGCTTCGCCGTGCTTTGCCGGCTCATTTTACGCGAATCGGCATCTCGCGCGACGACATCAGATGGAGGCACTGTTGGACGCCGCGATGCCGTTCGGTCTCGTGATCTATGACCGGAATTTCGGTAAAGGTGCGCCCGACTTTCAGTTTCCCGCCCGTTTCCAGCCTGCGATTCAGGGGAGTCTGCCCTATGAAGAGGTTGTGGAGACATACAAGCGGCATAAAGTGTTCCTCAATGTTAACTCCGTCACCGAATCGCCAACGATGTTTTCGCGTCGCGTGTTTGAGTTGCTCGCATGCGGCACCGCGGTGCTGAGCACGCCGAGTGTCGGCATGGCCGAGATGTTCGGCGACATCGTGGAAATCGCGGAGACGCAGGAAGAATTTCAGCGCATTCTTGAGAAGCTCACAAAGAACGAAGGATACTGGCGGCAGCAGGTGCGCAAGGGCCGACGTGTCGCGTTCGCGCATCATACGACGCGTCACCGACTGCGGCAGATCGCCGAGGCGATCGGTCTGGATGTTTTTCGGGTGACAATGCCTGAATATGTCGCACAAATTCGGATCACGACTGAAAGCGATGCCGAGCGGCTCGCACGTACGCTCCAACAGCAGACGCGCCAGCCCGCGGCAATCCATCTGATCGTCGAGGGAAGCCTTCCCCGGGATACGATGGCCGCACGATTTGAGAATGCCCTCCCCGGCCGGAAAGTCAGCATCGCAAAGGGCACCGACGATGCCGTTTCGTCCGTGAGTGGCGAAGTGGATTGGGCCGCTTATTTCCATGCGACGGCCGAGTACGACGAACACTACGCGGAAGACTTGCTGCTCTGTTCCAGATTTGCCGAAGCTCAGGTTATCGGACACGCCGCTTATTCAATTCGATTGGCTGACGGGGTCCTGCAACGCCGCGACGGCGTCGCGAACTCTTTCACGGATCGCGTGCACCCGCACGCCTGCATCGTCAGAGTTCCCACCTTGAAAAAGCGCGGTTGGATCTTCGATTCCGTGACACCTGCGGATTGGACAGCGCGACTTCCGGCTGCCGACACCCGCGTGTATGCTTCAGACGGCGAAGGAATCACGCTTCGCGTGGAAAATGCGCAGTCATCCGCCGGGTAGTAGTGCGCAAAGTGTGTATACTCTGTTCGACGACAAAGGAGTCGATTCCGCGCGGGGAAAATCTCCACATACGGGGATCAGTCCGGTGTTCATGCACCCTCATGGGGCGTGAGCCGCCACGAATCTGAACCCACGTACACACGGCGCGCATTCTTTCCCTATGAGCCAGGCAAGCCCTTTGATCATTGACCCCGCTCTTGATCGTGTTGCGTCACGTGTGCAAATCGGCGTTTATGCAGACGTGAATCTCAATATTCTCGACGGGTCCGCCATCTGGCTGACCTCGATTGTGGAAACGCTGGCGGGCTTCTCCGACACGGACATCACCGTGTACCTCAAGGCACCCAAACAACGGGACTTGTTAACGCGTGTGCTCGTCGGGCTTCCCAACGTACGCGTGATCTTTCCCCGGCAGATGCTTTCCGTTCAACAGGCACTCAACCAGATCATCCGGGACGGTGCTGAACGCTTTGATGCTGTCGTGATTCGCGGCTTCGCGTTGGCACAACAGGCCGCCCAGCGTCCGGCATTGCAGGGTCGTCTCTGGACCTACCTGACGGATATCCCCCAGACCGCTGACGAAATGACAGCGGTTGATAAAAGCGCGCTCGAAAAAGTCGTTGACGCATCGGCTTATGTTTTATGCCAGACGGAAGCCCTTCGCGGCTGGATTGAACGTTGGGCACCGTCAGCGATCGGCCGCGCCATTCTGCTTCCGCCGATGGTGCCGACACCGCCGCGCGCAAAAGAGTTCGCGAAAAAGCCGGCACCTTTGCGACGGATTGTGTATGCGGGAAAGTTTGCGCCGATGTGGAAGCCGTTGGAAATGATTGCCGCTTTCCATTCCGCGCGCGAAAAGTTTCCGGATCTTGAACTGCATGTTTTCGGAGACAAAATTCACGACCCCCCGGACGAACCGGACTTCAAGCCGGCCGTGGAGAAAGCGCTGACGACCACGCCGGGAGTCATCTGGCAGCGTGGTGTCAGTCGTGAAGAGCTCATGGAGCAACTCGTCGATATGGACGTCGCGTGGGCGTGGCGATGCCCGGCATTCGAACGCGATACCCGCGAATTGTCGACGAAAGTACTGGAATACGGTTCCGTCGGTCTTCCGGTCATTGTCGCACCCGGTCCGGTCAACGAGCACGTTTTCGGTGTTGACTATCCGCTTTTCGCCCGTAGCGCCGATGATGCGGAGCAGCTCTTGCATTCGGTTGATGATGCCGCCGACGCGTTTCATCGCGCCGCGACAATCATGCGGGAAGCGAGCATCGAATACTCGTTGGAGAATGTTCGGGCGCGCCGACTCGAGGGCCCGATCTCCGCCTTACGCGCAAGAAGGCTCCTCGCCGCAACGATACGCCGCACAACGCTGCTCGTTGCGGGGCACGATCTGAAATTCTTTCGGCAGTACGGTGAATTCATCAGCCAATCTTCCAATATGGAGCTGATCGAGGACCACTGGTCCGGACATAACGCTCACGATCCTGCGCGCTCGCGCGACTTGCTGTTGCAGGCGGATGTGATCTTTTGCGAATGGTGCCTCGGAAACGCGGTCTGGTATTCAGCGAACAAGCTTCCTCACCAGCGACTGGTGACGCGATTTCACCTGCAGGAGCAGTTTACCGAGTTTCCCACGCGGTTGACGTGGGATGCCGTCGATCGTGTCATTTTTGTCAGCGAGCACCTGCGGCGGGAAGTCGTCGCGCGATTCGGGTGGGGGCCCGAAAAGCTGACGGTGGTCCCGAACTACGTGAACATCGAAGCGTTTGATCGGCCGAAGTTGCCGCGGGCCCGGTTCAATCTCGGAGTGCTCGGCATCTGCCCCGCACGCAAGCGTTTCGATCTCACGCTGGATGTTCTTGAAGCCGTTCGCGCGAACGACTCGCGCTTCACCCTCTTTGTCAAAAGTGTGATGCCGTGGGATTACGACTGGTTATGGAACCGCGAGAACGAACGCGCCTATTACGAGAGCCAGTTCAAACGCCTGCAGTCGTCACCGGTACTCGCGGACGGCGTGGTCTTTGATCCTCCCGGCGACGATGTACCCGCCTGGTTCGAGAAGGTCGGACATATCCTCTCCCTCAGTGATTTCGAGAGTTTTCATCTCGCACCGGCGGAAGGGGCCGCGTCCGGCGCGCAACCCTGGCTGATCAATCGTCCGGGGGCCGCCGAAATTTTTCATCCGGACTGGGTGTTCGACGATCCGCAAAAAATCGCCGCAGGAATTCTCAACGATCTCGACGATTCCGGGTCAGAAGCGGCCCGCGCTTTTATTCGCAGCCGCTATCGACGCGATCTCGTCTTTGATCGTCTGACGCGCGAGACGTTCGGAGTAGACGAGCTTGGCCGGCTCACCTAAGTTATCCTGATGCTGTTTTCGGCTCGGCATGTTGTCTTCGCACTTTCTTTTGTCGCACTCGTCCTGTCGCCGCGTGTAGTCTCCGATCCGGCTGAACCAACTGACCCGCGGGTCGCACTGCGTAAGTACCAACCGGCCTTTCCGCGCGGCACCGAAGCGCGGTTGCTGGCGGATTGCCGCAACGTTACGAAGCCGGAACAGTATTTCGCGCAGGTCTGGCTGTCCGCGCAAGCGCAACTGGATCGAGAAGGTGAGCTGTTGCTCGTTCGTCCGCTGATCGACTTGTTCGGCGCGGATGGATTCGGAGAACGCGTGCCGTTTTCGGTGCCGATTCCCCAAGGCCTTAGCCCCGGAACCTATTACGTCACGTTCGGCCTGAGTCGCTCGAGGCACTGGCGGCCAAAGTCCCTTTCCGCACGCTGGTCTACCAAGATTGTCGTGGTCGACGAATCGTTTGATCGGCTGGACGCGGAACTGCTCCGTCAACAACTCAAGCCGACGTTCGTTGATCGAGGGGAGGCGCTGCGTATAAACATGATTCGGCAAACGAGTCATGAAAGTGCAACGCGCACCTTGTCCATCCTTTTCCCCCCCGGCCAACCGGGCGGCGTTCAAGATGTCTCGGGTGCTGCGGCGAATTTCCTTGCCACTGGTCGCTACCCCCTGAGCGAAGAGGTTGCCGTCTATCAGCCCGGGCCGGCGTTCTGGCTTGCTGAACGCAAGGGCCCGGACATGCTGGAAATACACGCGCTTCGCATTCTTCGCATTCTCATGGAAGAGTACGGCAGGACGCAGAATCGTGAACTCCTCACCCGCGCGATTGCTTATGTAGATGATTGGCGGCAAGTCAGCGAGATTGCTGCTTACCATTCCCCATTCGTCTGGCAGGAACACGCCGTGCCGGAACGTCTCGTTTCTCTGCTGATGCTGATTCACGCTTTACCGGACGAGCGCGAGTTTGACGACGTCTACGCGAAATTGCTGACCGATATCGGCCGGCATGCGCGTCTGCTCGCCGCGGATGGCTTTTACGCAAGCTGGTCGAACCATGGCATGTATCAAATGGAGGCGCTGCTCGCAGCGGCGACAACCTTCGACTGCTTTGCGGAAGCGGCATCATGGCGCGCGATCGCGCTACAGCGCGCAGGTGAATTCCTGGAGAAAAAGTTCCATGCCGATGGTGGCCTCGACGAGGGCACGGCAAGCTATTCATTCATCGTTCTGGATAAACTGCTGCGGATCGAAGCGATGCGGCGAATCTCGGAGCCGGCGGTGAAACTGCCCAAGCGACTCGAAAATGCCTGTGAATTCGCAATTCACACCGTCAAGCCCAACGGTCCGCTATGGGGTTTCGGCGAATCCTTCACACGTTCGCCGCGATTTGTCTACACCCGCGATCTTCCGCCGGCGCTGCGCTTGCCGCTTGAG
>JBFWWY010000148.1:0-7585 GCA_050245935.1 Phycisphaerae bacterium
GGTGACCTCTATCACAGCATGAACGGCGGGGATACGTGGGCGCCGATCGTGACGCCGGAGGAATTCACGGTGATTCATGTCCACGATGGCGTTCTGTATGGCGCGGGGATCTTGCAGACGTACCACAGTCTGGACAACGGCAAAACGTGGTTGCCACAGCAGACCGGTCTTCCGATCTTCACGTCGATTTCCTCGATTTCGTCGAACGATTCCTTCGTCTTCGCCGTCAGTGCGACAGGCTTATATCGATCGGCGAATCAGGGAGTCGATTGGGTCAGCGCATCGCCGCCCGGCGTGGGCGGCAATATTCTTGATTTCTTACCCGGCCCCACGATTGGCTACTTACTGGCCCGAGAAAATGAAACGATCACCGTCTGGAGAACAACTGACAACGGGATGACATGGGTGCCAACATCTGCTGCGTTGCCGGATGAATCGATCAGCGCGCGAGCCGTGGTCCACGTTGCGGAAGATGGTGCTTTGTTTGCCGGAACCGGGACGGGGCTCTTCGTATCCGAAGACGAAGGGACGAGCTTTGTCGATGCCAACGCGGGATTTGTCGGCACGGGCGTGACGTCGCTTGATGGCCGGGGCGCGCGACTGATGGCGATCGCCAACCATCGCACCCTCTGGACATCGACCGATGCCGGCGCGACATGGGTGGCACAAAACGCCGGCCTGGAATCCCAGCCAAGAACCACTCGCATTCGCATGCTGGATGAGAGCACTGCGTTACTCGGAACCGCGAGCCTCGGCGTCTTTCGTACCGTCGACGGCGGCCTGAACTGGTCTGCTGCCAATCTCGGAATTACTGGATTCAACGGTTCCGCGGGGCAGCAATTTCACCAGATCAATGACTTTGCCAGCAATGGCACGACGATCATTGCGTCCTCCGGCGGCGGAACGATTTCGCTCGGCGGCGAGCACGGTGGCGGTGGCTTTGGCATCGCCGCGGACGGCATTTTTCGCAGCACAAATCAAGGCACATCGTGGCAGCGGATCACAAGCGGGATTCCCATCGTCGCGAATGCCCAGTCCGGCAGCCCTGTGTTTGAAGCAGTTCATACAACCGCCGCGATCAACGGGACGTTCTACGCGTCCATGGCATCGCGTGGCGTGTTGCGATCCGACAATGACGGATTGAGTTGGTCGGTTTTGAATGCAGGACTTCCGAGCAACGGGGCTGCGTTTCCCGCGCTGTCAGCGTTCGAGGAATTCGGTGGGTCTGTTTTCGCCGCGAATGCATCCGCGTCGTCATTCTTCCCCGGAGCCGGTGTATTTCGCTTTGATATCGGCTCGAGTCAGTGGATGCCGGCTGCGACTGGATTACCTATCAACCGGCCTGTCCGCGACCTGTTCGCATGGGAAGGTGAGTTGCTCGCAACGCTGGATGCGGAATCGGGTGGTGACGTCGTGGTCTATTCTTCCGTTGACGGCGTGAGTTGGGTGCCGTTCGAACCACAATTGCAAAACCTGCGCGTTCAGACACTGGCTGCAGCGGAGAGTGATCTTTTCGTGAGCACACACGGTCAGGGAATCTGGACGCTCGCAACGACGCTTACCGGAGATACAAACTGTGACGGCATTGTGTCCGTTTCCGACATCGCGCCGTTCGTACTCGCACTGACGGATCCCGCTGCCTACACATTCAGCTTCCCCGCATGTGAGATTGCTTCGGCGGACATCAATCAGGACAGCGAAGTCAGTGTCGGCGATATCGGCGCATTCGTGCAACTGCTGACGGGCAGCTAATCAGCTAACTACCGGCGTAAATAATGAATACGATCGCGAAATAAGGGTGCAGATTGTTATGTGCCGCACCGCCGCCCGAAAAACCGGACCGGCTGGGTGTCGGCCCTGAACTTGTCGTCGGGCCGAGGGACCCGCCCAAAAGGAGCGGTCCCGTAAGGCCCAACCCGTCGACCGTTCGCGTCGTATGCGTGTGTGTAATGTCGTGATCGTGCGCGGGGATCTCAGCCGCCGTCAGGGTATGTGTGGCTTCGCCGCCGGATTGGGCCGGCACGCCGCTGACATTTGTTTTCGGGATGCCCGCGTCATCCATGCCTGCGCCCATCGGCGAGCGGTCGCGAAAATCGGGAAGCTGAAATGTGGAAACGCCGTCGCCGCTTCCGTAAATCTCTCCGATGACGTCGAAGAGCGGCTGCTCGTCGGCGCGCGAGAGTTCCGCTCCATTGCAGAGCAACCAACCGGCGGGAAGCGCGGAAATGCTGCCTGCCCACATGCGCACTTCCCCGACAAGCGGGGCGAGCTGCGCAGCCTGATAGCCGTCAATCGAGTCGGCGTCCAAGCCGCTTCCCGAACCCTGCGGCGCGATTTTGTCGGGCGCCACCGCGTTGATTTTCGCATTCGTCACGGCGCCATCTAGAATCATATTTGTCGAGACACTATCGACCTGATTCGCCAGAAGAAACGCATCCGCGTCCATCCCGTCGACCGTGTCGGCATCCAGGTTGCTGCCGATCCCCTGCGGGGTGATCTTGTGCGCGGCCACGGAGATGATTTTCGCGTCGGATACGGCACCGTTCTGGATCATCCCGGTTGAAATGCTGTCGGGCGTACCCGCGAGAAGGAGCGCTGCGCTGTCGATCCCGTCGATCAAATCCGCATCGAGCAAACTGCCCGCACCTTGGGGAGCGATCTTGTTCGGTGTGACACTGAAAATCTTCGCGTCCGTGACCGCATGATCTTCGATCATTCCGGTGGCGATGCTGTCCGTCTGACCCGTAAAGACGAACGCAGCGGCGTGTTGTCCGTCGATCGTATCCGCGTCCAGACCGCTCCCTGCGCCCTGCGGCGCGATTTTGCTCGGGACGATGCCGACAATTTTACCGTCGGTTACGGCAAGGTCGCTGATCATAGCGGTCGTAATGCTGTCAGCCGCGCCGGCTTGCACGAAAGTCGCTGCATCCAGGCCGTCGACCATATCAGCGTTCAGTCCGCTCCCGGATCCCTGGGGCATGACTTTGTTCGGCGCAACGTCGGAGATCTTCGCATTGGTCACCGCGCCGTCGAGTAACATCGACGTGGAAACAACATTCGATTCTCCTTCCAACACATATTGCGGGTGATCGTCTGCGTCGAGTCCCGACAGCAGACCATGCACGCTCGGCGCCGGATCGCCTGGCGGGCCCTGCGGCCCGGGAATGCCTTGCGCTCCTGCCGGACCTTGATCTCCTTGGGGCCCTGATGGTCCTGCGGTGCCGGGTGGTCCTTGCGGTCCCGCAACTCCCTGCGGTCCCGTTTCCCCTTGCGGGCCGGACGGACCCTGTGGCCCCGCATCGCCCGCCGGTCCGGACAACCCCGGTGGCCCAGTTTCCCCGGCGGGTCCCGGCTCTCCTTGTGGGCCTTGCAAACCCTGTAGTCCTTGCGGTCCGGTATCTCCTTGAGGACCTGCGGGGCCTGGTGCCCCGGTTGCACCCGCAGGGCCGACTGACCCTTGTGGGCCCGGTTCACCGGCTTGTCCGGCAGGTCCGGGGAGACCCATTTCTCCAGGTAACCCCTGACTTCCGGGCACGCCTTGCGGCCCCGGCGCACCTGGAGTGCCCATGGTCCCCCTGGGTCCGGCCGGACCTGCGATGCCGGCAATCCCCGGCAGCCCCATTGGACCTTGAGGACCCTGCGTTCCTTCGATGAACTCCGGTTCCGACGCCGCACCCACTGCGCTTTCGCGCAGCACAACGACGACAATCGGTTGGTTCGGTGAAAACTGACTCATTGCGGCATTGATCTCATCCGCCGAAAGCGGCTCGGCCACGGCCAATACATTCGCCGCGAAATCTCGTTCGCCAAAGATGAGAATCTCGCCGGTTTCGTTGACTGCGGGAGGGACGCATGCGAAGTGTGTCACGATGCCGACCATGACCGTGAGCAACAACCCTCCGCGTGGTCGTCGAACGCACAGCGCGAATCCAAAGAATGAACCACTTCGCTTCGTGTCGAGATGTTTTTCCATGGGAAGGAACCGCTGAATGCAAGGAAATCCTGGGTCGCAAGTCACAATCTGGCCGGCTGCTCTGCAAGCCGAAAAGTGAAGTTCAAGTGCCTTAACCTCAGAGAATCGGAATGGGCAAAGGGGTGAAAGCCCTGAACTTTTTTCGGAACCGTTTGCGTTTCGTTAACGACGGAAATCCTGTGAACGACTTCAATATCCGCGAAATCGCTTCCGAATAACCGTCCGGAAAATTGTGAGCAGCAGCGACCCTCTGAGACATGAAAAGTGATCATCCACGCACTTGCAGCCTGAGTCGCGAAAATATTTGCAGTTCGGCAGGGGAGTTAGAACTATTCATGCAAGACTTGCGCGTAAGTCTGTGCGGACGTGGCGAAAACGGAATTGCCGGGACCTGGACGACGAGTGGGAACACAATGATGAGCGAACGATCCATCCCGGAATTGCCGAAGCACGCAATTTCCGTGTCGCTGCGAGCGCCGGAAATTGACGGTGTTTCTCCCCACACAATTCGCAAGCCGGTGACAATTGTCGGCAGCCGGCGCGACTGCGATTTTCCCATCTCCCACCCGGAAGTATCCAAAGTACATTGCGCCGTGGTGCACACGGGCGCGACCGTGTTCGTTTGTGACTTGCGCAGCCGTACCGGCACCTACGTCAACGAGCAATTCGCGAATCTTTCTGAACTGGTGCCGGGCGTGGCGCTTCGAACCGGAACCGTCTCGATCGACGTGGCGTTTGGCACGGCGCATGACAGTCAATCCGCCTGGGCGTCCGCGTTGTCCCCCACACCGCTGCGATTGTTCAGTCCGACCACCGGCGAAGAGCGTTCCATCGAGTATGCCGCAGCCGTCATCGGCCGTCGGGCAACCTGCGACGTCGTCGTGGATCATCCTGACATTTCACTCGCGCATGCGCTCGTGTTTTTCCTCGATGGCAAGCCCGCAATCTGTGATCTCGGGAGTCGCTCCGGAACAAAAATCAACAGCCAGAACGTACTGTTGTCATGGCTCGCCGACGGCGACAAAGTTTCGCTCGGCGGATTTGAATGGGTGGTTCGCTGGGAAGGGCCGATCGGGTTTGTACCTCCGGTCGACTCCAACAATGGTCGATTGGATGCACGAACAGAGGCGCAAACGTCCGCCGATCCGTCTCCGGTAACGGCGTTCGCACCAATCGAGCAAGATCGCGCAGAGTTCAACGCTGCCATGTCGCCGGTTGCGCCGTCCGGCACGTCAAGCCCCAACGCACTGGTTCCGCCTGCGACAGAGCTGGAACTGCAAATTCCCGTTATCGACTTCGCGTCGATTTCACCGGCGGATTTTGCCAACATCTCGAAGACCGTAGCGGGTCTGGAAGCCGCGCTGAAGCGCGCACAGCAACTGATCGAGGTTCGCGCAGCGGAATTGCGTCGGCGCGAGCTCCTGTTTGCCAAGCGTGAACTCGAACTGCGCGCGCGGGAGAAAAAGATGGAAGCGCGGGAAGCCGGCGACCGCGCCGCAACCGCGCAGATCGAGCAATTCAAAGTAGCGCTGCACCTGGCGCAAAGCTGGTTTCAGGATGAAGGCGACCGCGAAGCCGCAGACCAGTCCACGGAAAAAAAAATCCCCCGCGCAAGAAAGAGCGCTCCCGTGGGTAACGGGCTGTTTCAAAATGCGATGGTCCATTCCGGCGGCCTAAAGATCGGCGCAAATGGAAACGGACACCCGGCCGGTAGCCGCAGCACGTCCCGGTTTAACTGACCGCAGGGTACGGAATCGACCGGATAGTGCTGAGGGCGTTTCTCCCGCAACCAATCCCATATTGCACTGATCCACGATCGACCCGCTTGAGAATGCCGCGGCCTCGCCCTGATCCGGCCAAGTTTCCAGCAGCGATCCCAATCATTTCGTTCACGACGATTCCTGCACGCCTCACGTCTCCCGGATTTCCCGCCCGCAAATTGCGATTGAATCACGGGGGAGCTACGATCATCCGCCGGGCGAAAGAAGAGATGTGCGGGGTAAACGTCTGCTGAAACCTGATTCAACATTGACTGCGCTGATTTCGTACAGCGATCGTGCAAATGCGTATTTGCTGGAAGCTGCGTTGCCGCTGTCCGACGACCAGCTCGATCTGGGCTTCGAGATGGGGCGTGGGAGTCTGCGACGGACGCTGATTCATATCCTCGCGGGAGAAGCGGTGTGGCTGCGGCGCATGCAGGGGGATGTGGAAACTCCGTGGCTCGACGAGTCGCGGCTCCAATCCGTGCGTGAGATTACAAACGAATTACAAACCGTTGCCGGGGCGCGGACCACGTTCCTCCAACGTTGCACCGATGCGGATTTTGAGCGGCAGATGTCGTATCGTGACTCGCGCGGCGGATTGTTTCATACGACTTTGCAGGAAATGTTGACGCAGATGTGTGTCCATTCTATCCATCACCGTGCGCAAGCCGTTAACATGCTCCGTCGCCTGGGAGCCAAACCACCGGAAGTGGATTACATGGTGATGGTGCGGCGACCTGCAGCGAGGGGTTGAAAACTGTGCGGAATTGTGTGTTGCACAAACGGTGCAATTCCAGATTGTGTCGACGTTTGTGCAGATTCGCAACAAGTGCGACAGGGAAACGAAAAGAGGAAATCAACATGCGATTGAATCAGAAACTGGGATGCGCCGCGCTCTGTGCGGCGTTGATGGTTGCTTCAGGCTTCGCGGAGACGCTGGATGAAGTGACCCAAAAATTGGAGCAGCAGCTCAAAGACATCAAGTCGTTGAGCGCGGACATGAAAATGACCGTCGATGTTCAACAAGGCGACATGAAGCAGAATGCCGTCATGGATGGGAAGATGTCGGGAACGCAGCGGGATGGAAAGTATTACTCGCGTTCCGAAGCGACGATCAACATGGAAATGCAAATGGGAGAACAGTCCCAGAAAATGTCGGGCAACATGTTGAGCGTTGCCGACGGCGAATTTCTCTGGGTCGTGCGCGACCTGGGGCAAAAGCAGATCATCAAGCAGAAAATTGACGACCTGCCGCCGCTGGGAACCGATTATGTGAAGAAAATGAAGGAAGATAATGAACTGACGTTGGGCGAGAACGCCACGGTCGACGGTCAGGAATGCTGGGTGATCGTCGCGACGCCGAAAAAGCGAGACCCGATGGGGCCGCCGGTCAGCAAAATGAAGTACTACTTCCGTCAGAGCGACGGCGTGATCGTGAAAACCGAAGGGCTTGATGAAGAGGGCAAGGTGTTTATGACGATGACGCTCAGCAACATCAAGGTCAATCCTTCCTTGTCGGAAAGTGACTTCAAGTTTGAAGTGCCGAAAGACGCAAACGTCATGGATATGACCAATATGTAAGGTTGTGATCCGAAGTGTTCGAATTCTGTGACCCCGCGCGATTTGCGCGGGGTTTTTCTTTGTCAAAGCGTGTCAAACGCACTGCACTGTTGGCTCGCTTCCTCGTTGACGTCAATACGCACATGTTGGCGCTGAATGTATCTTCTGGTGGCGCCTCGATGTTGGGAGCAAGAAGCGCTGCGGGCGTCCGTCGCAGGGGTTTTCGCTTTCACGAACCTCGCAGCCAAACATCGCGGATCTCGTCAATTGTCACCTCAATGTTGCCGAG
>JBFWWY010000149.1:0-7536 GCA_050245935.1 Phycisphaerae bacterium
CACCCGCCGGAATTTCCACCGAAGCGGTTATCGCCGGAATCGCAACATTGCCTTGATGGTGCTGCTGCGCCGGCGCCGCTGCCGGCCAGAGCGCGAGGAGTGCGAACCACTGCATACGATACATTTGAGCGCTCCTGTTGGTTCGCCGCCACTATTGAAGATTGACCAGCACCAGCACCAAGCCGCGATCTCCGTGCGCGAGCGGCGACATTGCTTTGCCGATGACCGTGCCCGTGAGGCGACTCGCGTCGGCGGCTTTCATGGCGTGTCCCGGCGTGTCGGAGGTTGTCAGCATGTCGCCTGGCGCAATCGCAACGCTCGATGCGTCGCAGTACACATATACGCGGCCGGAAAGCGCGATTGGGGGTGCATCTTCGTGGCCCGGCAGATTGCCAAGCACCGCGCCGGCGGAGAAGTCGTTCGCGCCGCTGACCACACCCGCGACGCACTTGTTGTACGCACCACGCGCCAAACAGAGTTTGCCCGGCTGGTTGGGATCAATCGCCGCAACCATGCCGGGTTCCAGTGTTTCGCTGGCGGGGAATTTCTCCGCAAGGTCCGCACCGGTAATTTCCAGCACGGGCACTGTGACGGCACCGCCGGCCCCAGGAAACAATTGGATTTTTCCGCCGGCACGCGCGTTTACCATCGACATATGCGGACTACCCGGTGTGCCGAAGCCGATCCAGCCGGTCTCGCTGCCGCTTGAGTTCCAGAAACCGTAGTAGCCGGACTGCGTTGAATTTGGGCCGGAATCCTGGAGGATTGCGACAGGCAAATCAGATCGCGCGTGGAGGGTCGCCAGGGGTGTCGTGGTCCCGATCCCGACGTTGCCCGTCGTCTGAATTATGAAATTCTTGTTACCGCCACCGCCGATGCTCTCGAGCTTCAACGACGTGCCGACTCCGGTTCCTTCCTGACGAAATACCCACGAGCGCTCCGACGCGAGCCAAAGCAGGTCGGCCTGATTTCCCAGATTCTCGACTTGTATCGGGCCGCCTCTCACATCGAGGCGCGAGGTTGGCGTGGCGGTGCCGATGCCGACGTTACCACTGTTGTCCACGAAGACCGCATTCGTCGGCGAACCATCGGCGGCGTCGAGCGCAAACGCCGATTTGGCGTGGTTGGATAAAGGCGTCGCCGTAAGTTGTTGTCTCGGCAGAAGCGCGACAAACCCGGACGAATTCGCACACGTCAGACCGGTGTCGCGGCGAACCGAGACGGACATATGTCGGGCGCTTGGGACCGCGAATTGCTGGCCGAAATCGAGTACGACGGTGAAAATGCCACCCACGACGTCGATGTTTTCCAAACAAACCGTAGCGCCAACCTGCAATCCTCCGACGGCAGCGTCGAACAATCGGAATTGCAGGTCGTAAAGGCCGTCTGCTGGGACGCCACTGTCATCAAGCTGCCCTTGATAGGTGAATGCCGTGCTTTGTGCGAGCGCGCTCGGCAACGCAGCCGCGCAAGCGAGCACGGCAGCCGACACGATGGCGTGCCGGCGACGAGGACGGTTCGTTTTTTGGGTGCACGTCGGTTGAGTATCTCTTCTCATTGGGAAGTTCCTTCCGGGCCTTTTCGGGCCGATCTCAAGTTCATCGACTCTCAAGCGTAAAGAGCAAAGTTGCCCACGGTCTGTACGGCGTCGCGAGACGTGACTGGCCAAAAATGACCGAAATAAGCTTTCGTGGAAGGCCGATCAGAAAACCGATTCGTGGGAATCGCGCGCATGTGGGAATCTTATTTTCATTCTGGCTACAATGATGCCATGCCAGAAGAATTGGACTTGTCTGCCGAACCGCCGGTGGATGACCCCGGCGATCCCGCGCGCATCACGCGACTGCTCCATGCCGCCGCGGCAGGCGACGCGCAAGCACCCAACGAACTTTTCACGCTTGTTTACGCGCAGCTCCGTGCCATCGCAGGGCGACGGATGGCCACAGAAAAGCCGGGACAAACATTGCAGGCGACCGCGCTCGTCAACGAAGCCTGTATTCGCTTATTGCGAAATTCCGCGGAGCGCTGGTCCTGCCGGAAGCATTTTTTTGCCGCTGCCGCGCAGGCGATGCGGCAGATTCTCATTGACCACGCGCGCTCACGAAAAGCCGAAAAGCGCGGCGGCGGACGGGCCGCACTGAGCATCGGCAGCGTCGCGGATCTCGCCGCCGCAGATGACCCATCCGGATTTCTGGCCCTTGATGACGCGATCCTACGCTTGGAAAAGGTGGACGCTTTGGCCGCCTCGGTCGTGCGGCTGCGTTTTTTTGCAGGTCTGCAGCCCGCGGAGGTAGCGGAAACACTTGGCGCTTCGGAGCGGACGGTGCGCCGGGCGTGGGCTTTCGCGCGCGGCTGGCTGCGCGACACGCTTGAGCAAGACAACGCATAGGAGACAAGTCGATGTCCGAGGCCTTTGATGCGCAGGTCAAGCGGATATTCGACGATTTGATCGATGAAGACGGCCCCGCACGTGCCTCATTTCTGAAACGCGCTTGTGCCGGTGCACCAGCCCTGCAGGAACGGGTGGAGAGGCTTCTCGCGGCCGCGGAAAAAGACGACAGGTTTCTCTGCGATCCGACTTTTCATCTGGCCGATTGCAATTCGACAAACGAAATTGAAGAGCAGACCGGCGAACAGATCGGCAACTATCGGCTGATCGAATTGATCGGCGAAGGCGGGTTCGGCACGGTCTTTCTCGCTGAGCAGTTCACCCCGGTGCAGCGCGAAGTCGCGCTCAAGATCATCAAAGCGGGCATGGATACGCGGCAGGTGATCGCGCGCTTCGAGGCTGAGCGACGGGCGCTGGCCCTGATGGATCACCCCAACATTGCCCGCGTGCTTGAGGCCGGGGCCACGACCAGCGGGCGACCCTATTTTGTGATGGAACTGGTGCGCGGGGCACCCATTACACGCTATTGCGATGCGCACCGGTTGTCCCTGAAACAGCGCCTCGAGTTGTTCTGCGAAATTTGCGATGCTGTTCAGCATGCGCATCAGAAAGGTATCGTTCACCGCGATCTCAAGCCCTCCAATATTCTGGTTACAAAAACAAACGGAACGCCGGTCGCCAAAGTCATTGATTTCGGCGTTTCGAAAGCCATTGGCGGACGCCTGGCAGACCACTCGCTGACCGAAGCGCACCAACTGATTGGGACGCCGGCGTATATGAGCCCGGAGCAAGCCGACCTTTCCGGCATCGATGTCGACACGCGCAGCGATATTTACTCTCTAGGCGTCTTGCTGTACGAGTTGCTGACCGGCACCACGCCTTTCGCGCAAGAGCGGCTGGCGGATTCCGGGCTTGACCGCATGCGGTGGATCATTCGCAACGAGGAGCCGCAGCGACCTAGCATACGCTTGCGGATGGAAGCGAGGACAAATGCACGCGATTCGTCCGACGCATCCAGTCTCGCGGAACTACCCGCGCAGGGTTTGCCGGGAGGGGTGCATTCGAACAGTTCGCTCATCACCGATATTGCCTTTCATCGTAGCTGTGAACCTTCCGCGCTGGTGCGGTCGCTGCAGCGCGACCTCGACTGGATTGTCCTGAAGTGCCTCGAAAAGGATCCCGAACGACGGTACGAAACGGCGAGCGCGCTGGCCGACGATGTTGCACGGTTCCTTGAGCATCAGCCGGTACGCGCAACGCCGCCGAGCAAGCGCTACAAGCTGAAGAAGTTCGTGCGCCGGAACCGCGTCGCGGTGATTGCTGGGGCTTCCGTCGCTTGTGCGTTGTTATTGGGGACGATCGGGACGACGATCGGGCTCGTCATGGCAGTGGCACAGCAGCGCCGCGCGGAAGCCCAAAGCGCGATTGCCACCAACGAGGCGAGTCAGTCTCGTGCAATCAACGACTTCATGCGGGAAGTATTCACCAGCGTCGAAGCGCAGAAGCGCGGCGCGGATGTGCGCCTGGTGGACGTGCTTGCCGGCGCTTCGGACTCGGCCTCGCAGCGCTTTGCCGGTCATCCGCTGCTGGAAGCGGAAGTGCGCCGCCTTTTGGGGGAAATCTATAACAATCTCGGCTCCTGGCAGCGCTCCGTCCATGAATATCAGCGTGAGGCCGCGCTGTTTCGCGACTTCGCCGGCATCGACGATCGGCGCACCTTGTCGGCTGAGCACCGACTGATGGCCGCACTGCTCAGCCTTCACAAAACCGCCGAAGCCGAACGTGTCTTGGCCGGCCTGTTGCCGAGGATGAAGCGAGTATTCGCTGCGGACGAACTTTTAATGCTGGACACGCGTCGCTGTGAGGCCGTTATCCACTATTTGCGCGGCCGGCTTGATGATGCGGAAGACATCCTGCTCGACCTCCGGTCTCATCCACAGTTGATCGAAAATGACTATTTGCAACTTCGTTTATTGAATACGCTGAACCTCGTATATACGGCGCGTCCTCGCAATGCCGATGCGAGGCTGCAGGCCGCGCACTGGAATGAAGTTGCAGCGCTCGGTGCGGAGCGCGTCGAGCGTGCGGTGCGCTTGTATGGGCCGCGGTCACCCGCGACTGCGGATGCGAGAATCAGTTTGGCCCGCGCGTTGTACTATCAGGGAGAGTATGCTGCGTCAGCACGGGAATGTCGCGCCGTCCTCGCGGAAACAGCGGAGATTCTTGGCGAATGCCACGACTTTCGTGCAGATGCAATGGTCGACCTTGCCACGGCGCTCGGTCGTCTTGGCATGGTACGTGAACCCGCAGAACTCTACCTGCGTGCTCTGGAGTGCCGCCGCGCGAATTACCCACCCGACAGCATCCCGATTCTCTCCATTCTCAGTGACGCGTTGCCATATCTGGCACGCGGCGGCGTTTCGGAGGAAGGGCTGTCGATAGCGCGCGACGTGACTTCGCAATTGCGCAATTTCGGCGGCGGACACGACGACATGCTCGTGACCGCGGAGATGTACGCCGCGCTGTTCGAGTCGATGGTGGGAGACCACGATAACGCAGAATTGCACTTTGAACCGTTGCTCCTAGCCGAGAGTTCGATCGCGTCTACTTACACAAAAGCGCGTCTCCAACTGTGTTATGGACTGCACCTGCTGAATTGCGGCGAGTTCGAGCAGGCAGAACAGCAGTTGGATCATGCCGTTGCACTCCGCGGCGACGCTTGTCGCGGGACGTGGCCGCACCTGCCGGACGATCTGGTGCTCGCATACATCGCACTCTACGAAGCCTGGCAGCAACCTGAAAAGCTTTGCAAGTATCAATTGCTTCGCGAAACGTGTTTCGGAATCGCGGAAGAAACGACCGAAAACTGATTCCCATTGAAGGATCAGTAATCTGCGTTCATCACCTTTCCGCAGCAGCGACTCGACCCAAACTTCGTCGTCAAGCAGGCTCTTCAGTGCCGACCATGTCTCCTCTACGGACGAACGACCATCCGCGATATTTCGCGATCGAAAGTTCGAATTTTGGCCGCGGAATCATCTCCTTCACGCAAGAGTAAGTAAATCAGACGGGCTATGCGCCGGCCGCGCGTCTCCGAAGAGACGTTGCGCGCCCGTTTACATCTGCAATCTTCGGAGTACATCATGATGACGCGAATGCGATCTACGTTGCCCCGTGCCGCTTTTCTGACCTGCGGCCTCTCGCTGGTGTTGCTCGGCGGCTGCCCGCAACCGAGCGGGGGAAATGGCAACGACAATCAGGGCAGCCGCACCGGCGGCAACGGAAACGAAAACAGAAACGGCGGGGGGGGTGGTGCGCTCGATCGCAGCAAACTCGTTCGACCGGCATCGCCGACATTGTTCGTGGCGGATCCCACAATCGGCATCGTGTCGTTCAGACAGGCGAACACGGCGGACGGAAACGTTGCACCCAACACGTTTATCGACTTTCTCGAACGCGTGCGCCGCAGCAACGACCCGTTTCCGATGACTGCGAAGGCAGTCGGCGTCGATCGTATCGGAGCACTCGTGCTGTACGATGCGACACCCGCGGTGCGCTTTTTCAACAACGCCGCCACCATCACCGGAATCCCCGCGCCCAATCGCGCGATCCTCGAAGGCTCCGTGTCGCGCCTGGAAGATGAACCAGACGGCGCGATGGCGTTTGATCGTGAGAACGATCGCCTTTTCGTCGCAGTAAGTGATCGCGTTCTTGTATTCGAAGGTGCCAAACTTTCCGGTAACGGCGAAGTCGCACCGACCCGGTTTTTCTCCAACAGCGATCTGGGACTCGGCGAATCAATCGCACTGGGTCCCAACGGCGATTTATACGTGTCGGACGGCAGCCAGTCTGTGCTGGTATTCGCCAACGCCGGTGGTCGCAGCGGCGCGATCGCGCCGGATCGGGTTATTACGCTTTCGTTCTTCAATACGCAGCGAATCTTCGTCGATGCCGACGATCGCCTGTACGTAGCGGACGACGCCGACATCGCCGTCTTCGACAATGCCGCGACGCTTGACGGGAGCTTCGACGACTTTCGCACGATGCGGCTCACCCCCGTCGGCTCGACGCCACCGGTGATCCGTGCATTGTCGGTCGATTCGCGCGGCATCGGCTACGCCGGTGACGTCGATGGGAAAGCGATTCACATCATCGACGACATCGGGACGCGAACGGGGGACATCGCCGCCGATCGTCTGCTCAGCGGGTCCGCCGTTGTTTTCGAGCGCCCTTTCGCGATTTTCCTCTGGGAATAGCAAAGTACGATCGGACCGACGTTGCGATGCGGGAGATTGTGATCCTTGACGAACCCATCGCAATGTCCCAGCCGATCGGACGCTTTGACATGGGCGCTCAGTTGTGGTCGCGCATGCGCAGACTTGCAACTCGCCCGCGGTCAAAAGTAGTAGCCGCAAGAACCGCTGCGGTATTGTGATCATGACACGACGTTGAATGAGCGGTTTCACACAGATGCGTCGAGTTCTGGGCATCCCAGGGAGTTTCCTTATGATCCGGTTTCGTTGCAGGTCCGTATTTCGAGCATTCGCCGTCGCGGCTGCGCTGCTCTTCCAGATCTTGCCGGCGGGCTGCATCAATCCCCCGGCTTCCACACTCGTTGAGCAAGTGGATGGTTTCTCCGGCGACATTGATTTCGCGACCGACAAAACGAGTACGTTTGAGCTCATCGGCAACGAGGCTCACCTCGGCGAATACACCGCACGCGGCGAGGTGACCTTCCGCGAGAATGGTCCTGATGGCTCGCTCGTCGGCGACGGCGTCGCCGTTTTCACCGACGCCGATAATGATCAGCTTGTTGCGATGGTGTACTGGCCGTTACAGGCCGAGCGTTCAAACCAGCGGGAAGGCAACATCGAGTTTCGCTGGCTTGATACCGTCACCTTTGCAGACGGTGAAGTCTTCGAAAGTACCGGTAAATTCGCTGATGCGGAACTCCGCCCGCCGGGGTTAGTGGTGATCGCGATCATCGCTGTACTCATCGGCCGGTTGTGCCCCGCGGTGATTTGCCGCGGCGTTCCGAATTAGCGTCTGCAGCGCTTCCGTCGGTTCCGCGCAGGTACACCTGTGCTACGACTTAGGCTTCGCTTCCGCAGATTGGGCGCGCGCAGAATGCTTCGCGGCGCTGCGCG
>JBFWWY010000150.1:0-7470 GCA_050245935.1 Phycisphaerae bacterium
TTTTGGGCCCTCGTCACCGTCGCACTGCTCGCCGGCGGCAAAGCGCGATTTTGGCTTCTTGCGACCGCCGCGTTGATTCTCCCCACCATTGTCGGGTGCCACTCCCGCGCGGCATACATCGCAAACGTCGCGATTGCTTTTGCTCTCGCCGTTGTGCGATGGCGCTGGATGCTCGTCGGATTTCCGGTCGCGGCGGCGGCTGCGATTCTCATCTTTCCGCAGATTGCCTCGCGCATGGGCATGGATCTCAGCACCAGCAACAGCGCGTTCCAACAGGGAATCGACTGGAACGAGGTGACCGCCGGGCGAACCGAGAACATCTGGATGCCCGTTATTCCCGAGATTGAAAAATCGCTTTTCATTGGTCATGGCCGCCTCGCCATCGGACGCACCGCCGCCACATTTGAAATCGCGCGGCGCGAACGCATCGTTCCTACCCATCCCCACAACTCCTATCTCGAACTGCTGCTCGATTTCGGGCTCGTCGGACTGATCATTGTGTTGCTGTTGCTCGCCTCGCTCGGGTGGATGGCGCTTCAGCTGTTCCGATCGAAATTCGACGATCCACTTGTCCAGATCGCCGGAGGGATCGGCTTCGTTGCGATTGCAAACGTCATGGTCCTCGGACTCACATCACAGTTTTTTTATCCCAAGGAAAGTCTGATGTGGCTCTACACGGCGTCCGCGCTGTCCGTGCGCATGTGGACCATCCAGCACGCGCGTCGCAGCGCCGGTGTTGAAGTGTTAGAGCAAATGATTATTGAGCCCGCCGGCGCTTACGGGCATTATCACCCGCAACCAGGGTATAACTATTGAAACGCCGATTCGTTTACATCATCTCGCCAAGTTACTCTGGCTCCACGTTGCTGACGTTTCTGCTGGCGCGTCATCCGGACATCGCCACCATCGGCGAACTCAAGGCGACCGCGATGGGCGACGTCGACAGATACCGATGTTCCTGCGGGGAGAACATTCGTGCGTGTCCTTTCTGGCAGGCGCTCGCCGAAAAACTGCACGAGCGCGGCACGCCTTTTGATCTCACAAATTTCGGGACGCACTATCGGGACTTTTCGAACCCGCTGATCGACCGATTGTTACGGCTCCGCGTTCACGGCTCGACCGTTGAGAGACTCCGCGACACGTTGCTGAACGCCATCCCCGGCGCGAAACATCACATCGCCGCAATACACAAAAAAAACCGCGCCATCGTCGAAGCAACCTGTGAGATACAGGGTCGGCCCATTTTTCTCGACGGCTCGAAAGAGCCGAATCGCCTGCGGTATCTGCGCGCCGCCGGCTTTGACGACGTTCGCGTCATTCACCTGATCCGCGACGGGCGCGCCGTCACCAACTCGGCTCTTGGTCATGAATACGATTCTCTCGAAGTCGCCGCGACTGATTGGCGCGACACCCACGCCGAAGCGGTCCGCATCCGCGCTGCGTCAAAGCCCGGGGAATTTTTCACACTCAAGTACGAAGAGCTCTGCGCGCAGCCGCGTGAAAAGGTCACGGAAATCTGCAATTTTCTCGGCATCGATCCGGCCGGTCTGGATTGGAACGCGCCCACGAACGCCTTCCACATTCTCGGTAACTCCATGCGCAATCGGCCCCTGGAGAACATTCGGCTCGACGAGCGTTGGAAGACATCGCTGAACGAGAATCACCTTCGTCGTTTCGATCGGCTCGCCGGCGCGATGAATCGCGAGTTCGGCTATGGCTGATTCCCCTCCCAGTCCGCAACAGCCGAAGACGCCGTCCACGGCTGTCAACGTCATCACAAACTGGATCTGGTACGCGCTTACCATTGTCTCCGGCTTTCTGATCCCGCGCCTCATCGAGGACAAGCAGGGCCGCGAGTTGCTCGGCATCTGGGATCTTTGCTGGACGCTGGTAATTTACGTCAATCTTCTTTCGATGGGCGTTGTCTCCGCGATGTCGCGCTTCGCGGCACGCAACCGTGTCAGCAGCGATTGGCACGCGACAAACCTGTCTTACAACTCCAGTACTCTCCTGCTTTCGATCAGTTTCCTCGCTGCGGTCACGCTGGTCAGCGCGGTGAATTGGGTGCAGGTCATGCTTCCGCCGGATACCCCCGCTGCTCTCGTCAATGAAGGCTGGCTGATTTCTGTCGTCTTGGTGACCGCGGCGGCGGTCCAACTCCCGGCTGGTCCGCTCAACGGCATCATTACCGGCTTCGAGCGTTTCGACTGCCTGAACGCGATCCGCTGGGTGCGGGACTTCGTGATGCTGATCGGCATGATCGCGTCGCTTTATCTCGGCTATGGCCTGCTCGCGCTCGCGATGATTAATTTGGTCACCGAAGTGGGTGCCAGCATCGCAAAATGGTTCGTCGCACGACGACTCTGCCCCGCGCTCCAGCTTTCCCCACGCTTCTGCAAACTCGTCGTCATGCGAAAACTCCTCATCTTCGGCGGAAAATCCGCCGTCCAGGAGTTCGCGCGCGGCGGCCTCTATTCCGCCGCCAGCTTCATCGTCTCACGGCGTCTCGGCGAAGGTCCGATGGCGATTTATTCGCGTCAGCGCAATCTCGTCATGCACGCGCATCGGTTTACGAAGCAGTTTTCACAGGTCTTCGTTCCCAAAAGTGCCGCGCTGCAGGCGGGTGCCGACCAGAATGCACTGCGGGAACTCCTGATTGTCAGCGGTCGCTGGGGATTCTTCATCGCTGTGCCCATCGTCGCGCTCCTGATCATCGCCGGCGACGACCTCGTGGAAGTCTGGATGAAGAGCACGGATTATCGCAAGCCGATGGTGATGCTCTGTCTGGCGCTGGGCCACTTGCCAGCCCTCGGTCAGATGAGCGCGTATTCCGTGCTGATGGGCATGGGAAAACACGGCATTGCTTCGGCAATCGAGCTTTTTACTGCGATCACCGCAATCATCGTCATGCTCGTCATCGCGCCGTATGCGAAAGACCTGATGCTGACAATCTCCCTGATCCTCGGCCTCAGCGTCGCGACCAGCGGCGGCTTGTTGATCCCGATGTACGCCTGCCGGTTGCTCAAACTCAGTCAGCTCGAATATTGGGCCAAGACGATCGGCCCTCCGATCCTCGCCGGGTTACCATTTATCGCGGCATTGATTCTGGTGCAGGTATTTGGTAGCCACAGCGCGAAAGAGCGACTCCTGCTGAGCGTCACGATCGGCGCTGTCGTCAACGGCTTCGTGTATTGGTTCTTTGTGATTCCGCCGCTGTTTCGCGAGAAAATTCGAAATCGTCTCCTGTTTGCAAAAGCCCGCGTCGGCTCCGCGTGAGGAAAAGAAATGACCGCTA
This sequence comes from Phycisphaerae bacterium, assembly GCA_050245935.1. Lineage (GTDB taxonomy): Bacteria > Planctomycetota > Phycisphaerae > UBA1845 > Fen-1342 > JALHOX01. The sequence goes on from JBFWWY010000150.1 coordinate 3,296, forward strand.
CACTCGCCTATCCGCAACAATCGCCGTGTACGCGCGATGCGTTGCCGCGCGTTTGCGTCGTCAACCACAACGCCTACGGGCAACTCACCAACCAGCCGACCCGCCACGCCGGCGGTGCCGAACGTCAAACAGCAATCGCCGCCCGCTGGTTCGCCGCCAACGGCTATGAAGTGAGCGTCGTCGTCTGGGACGAAGGTCAGCAAGACAATGTCGTGATCGATGGTGTTCGCGTCATCAAGATGTGCACGCCCGATGCCGGCCTGCCGATTGTCAGGTTCGTGCATCCGCGCTGGACCACGCTCAATACCGCGTTGCGCCGCGCCGACGCCGACGTGTATCTCTACAACCGCGGCGATCTCGGACTCGGACAGCTTGTCCGCTGGTGCAGGCGAAACCGGCGCAAAAGCCTCTACTTTGTCGCGAGTGACGTCGATTGCGTTGCCGCACTTCCCGAACACAAAACAAGCCGCGAACGCATCCTCTACCGATACGGCGTCCGCAATGTGGACTATATTGTCGCACAAACCAGTAAGCAGAAACGGCTCCTCAGAGAACAATTCGATCGGGACGCCGTCGTGCTCCCCATGCCGTCGGACTATGAGCCGGCCGCGTCGCTCGCTGGTCGAAGCGCGCCCGCAGCCACCGGCACGGAAGTGTTGTGGGTCGGTCGCATCGCCGATATGAAGCGTCTGGAGTGGCTCCTCGATCTTGCCGAGAAGTTCCCGGCGGTGCAGTTCAATGTCGCTGGTGACGCCAACAACGATTCCGAGTACGTCCGCGACCTGAAAAAACGCGCCGTGGAAATTGCAAACGTTGCCCTTCTCGGCCGGCTAGCGCAAAAACAGATTCGTCCTTTGTACGAACGCGCGTCGCTGTTCTGCAATACGTCAGTCTGGGAGGGATTCCCCAACACGTTTCTCGAAGCGTGGAGCGTCGGGCTCCCGCTGCTGACGACGTTTCAGCCCGACGATCTCGTCGAGCGCGAAAAACTTGGCTGGATGTCCCATTCCTTCGAGCAACTCTGCGACAATATGACGCACATTCTCTCCAATCCCGAGGAATGGCGCACACGGGCAGCGAACTGTTGGAAATATTACTGCGAGAACCATGCACTACACGTCGCGATGTCCCGCTATGCGGAGGTCGCGTGTGAACTCGCGACCGCGTAGCGTCGCACCGCTGAGTCCGCCTTAGAGTCAATGCAACTATCGAGGCATCGCGAGTTTCCGTCGGACGAACTCGTCGCCACGACACGTCGAGGGGCCGAATCCGGTCACCGACGAGAAAAGTGGGATTCGCAAAACCGTGCCGTTCTGAGTGATGGCACCAGACATGAAAGCTGCAATCGCGCCATGAAAGTCGCAATCTTCAGCCGTTTCCCCCGCAACATCGACGCCCCGCGCGGCGGTGTCGAAACCGTCACCGTGGGCCTCACGCGCGCGCTCAGCGAAATGTCCGACCTTGAAATCCATGTTGTCACGCTCGATAAGGATGCGAGAAAAATCGAGACCGAGTCAGCCGGCCGCGCCACCATTCATCGGCTTCCCGGCTCCAAAACACCGCAGATGCTTGACATCATCGCCGGCCCCGGCCGCGCCCGCATACGCAAATATCTCACGGCGCTGAAGCCCGACGTCGCGCATTTCCACGAAACCTACGGGCACGGCATTGCCCCATTGCCGATGCCCATCGTCTTCACCATTCACGGCTTCGACCACGCCAACATCCCCGCCGAAGGCCGGAAGGGCGCATGGCTGCGGGTGCCGCTGTGGAAAATGATCGAAAGCTGGGGTTTACGCCGGCAGAAGTACATCATTTCCATCACACAGTATGTGCGCGATCACATCCAAAACCGCACAAATGCCACGATCTTCGACATCGAGAATCCGCTGCAGCCGTCATTCTTCGAAATTCCGCGCAACACCGTACCGGGTCGTGTTTTCTTTGCCGGGTGGATCACCCCGCGCAAAAACCCCCTGACGCTGGTGCACGCGTTCAAGAAACTGCGCGACAAAGGAATCGCAGCGACGCTCCACCTCGCCGGCGAAGCCAAGGATCCGCCCTACGCCGCGGTGGTCAAGAGTGCGATCGCCGAATCCGGCTACGCAAGCGATATCGATTTGATGGGTCGCATCAGTCCCGCCGACATTCGCCGCGAGTTAAGCGAAGCCAGCGTCTCCGTGTTGCCGTCGCTGCAGGAAAACGCACCGATGGCGATTTCCGAAGCGCTTGCCGCCGGCGTCCCCATGATTGCCGCCAACCGTTGCGGCATGCCCTATATGGTAAAAGAAGGCGTGACCGGGTTTCTCGTCGAACCCCACGACGCCGACGCGATCGCCGATCGCCTTGCGACAATCCTCAGCAGTCCGCAGACACACGAGAAAATGAGCCAGGCCGCGAAAAAGGACGCCTACGACCGTTTTCACCCTGACTCCGTCGCAAAAAAAACCCGCGACGCATACGCGAAAATTGTCGCCGAATGGAAAAGAAACGCGTAGCGGCCGGCCTTGCGCACGCGCATTTCCGGTAGCCGCCTCGAACAATTTGTCGGCATCCCCCGCTTTCTGCATAATATCTTCATGCGCCACGCCTGCCTCCTCCGGGGTGGCCGCCGATTCCCATGGTTTGGATTGCCTGCGGTGCGGCGTCGTCGAGGAAGAACAGGGCGGTGCGACATGCCGTCAAATGATGACTTTTTGCCGATTCGCGGATGGGATCACATCGAATTTTACGTTGGCAATGCCAAGCAGGCTGCGCACTTTTACGAAAAGGTGTTCGGCTTTACACCGTTGGCATATCAGGGCTTGTCGACCGGTAGCCGGGATCGTGCGAGCTACGTCTTGAAGCAGGGCAACATTCGCTTCGTCTTCACTTCCGCGCTGACGCCGGATCACGATATCAGCCGCCACTGCACGCTTCACGGCGATGGTGTGAAGACAATTGCGCTCGAAGTTCCCGATTGCGAATCGGCGATGAAGGAGTGCCGTCACCGCGGCGCAACCATTGTGCAGGATTTCAAGGCATTCGAAGACAAAGACGGCGCACTCAAGACGGGAATTGTGCGCTACGCCGGCGACACGCACATCAAATTCGTCGAACGGAACAACTATCGCGGCGCTTTTGCCCCCGGTTATGTCCCGATCGATGTTCGCGGTGAGATTCGTCCCACCGGCCTTGCGGCCATCGATCATATCGTCACCAACGTGTATCTCGGCGAGATGAACTACTGGGTCGACTGGTTTCAGCGCATTCTCGGATTTTCACAGCTCTGCGCGTTTACGGACGAGGACATCAGCACCGAATACAGCGCACTGATGAGCAAGGTCATGGAAAACGGCACCGGAAAAATCAAGCTGCCGATCAATGAGCCGGCCGAAGGAAAGAAGAAAAGTCAGATCGACGAGTATCTGGATTGGTACAACGGCCCCGGTGTTCAGCATATCGCGATGAATACCAAAGACATCTGTCAAACTGTTCGTGAACTGCGCAAGCGCGATATTGATTTCCTGCGCGTGCCCGATTCCTACTATGACCAGCTCGGCGATCGCATCGGCAAGATCGACGAAGACCTCGACGAGTTGAAAGAACTCGGCGTACTCGTCGATCGCGATGAGGACGGTTATTTGCTGCAGATTTTCAGCGTGCCGATGCAGGACCGCCCGACCGTATTCTTCGAGGTTATCGAACGTCACGGCAGCCGCGGCTTCGGCGTCGGCAATTTCAAGGCGCTGTTTGTCGCGCTGGAAGCGGAACAGGAAAAGCGCGGAAACCTTTAAGCGTTTCCGGTACGACCGCGCATGAGTGAGAATTCGAAAACGCGGCCCGATGTCAAACATCGCGCCGCGTTCTCGTTTGAAATTCAAACACTCACCTTCGAAACAATGTGCGGCGCAAGACGCTACGCCTCTCGGTTTCGATCCGCCAGCAACATCGCAATCGTGACCAACTGCATCATGATCGCAAACGCGAGTCGGAAAAAGACGACGCTGTAGCGCTCAGACTCCACGAACGCGAACTCCACAATGCTCCAGAGCAGCAGAATCAGCGCAATCGCCTGCGCAATGCCCGCCATCACGCGGTACGGCGAGAGGTCCCGGTGACGCTGCTCGCGCGTACTTTCTTCGGCAATCCGTCGAATGTCCCGAACCACGTCTTCGACGATTGCAACTTTTCCA
>JBFWWY010000151.1:0-7456 GCA_050245935.1 Phycisphaerae bacterium
GTGCGAATATAAGGGACCACAAACGGTAAGATCCACTGTTCGTTGCGAATCCTCGCCTCGAACCCTGTTTTGTATTTTACCGACGACGAGTCCGTTGTCGAAGCCATCCTCTCCGTGACTGCTCTATTCGGCCTCTACCCCTTAATCACCCCAACCGGCCGCAGCCGCGCCACCTTTTTCGCAATCGCCGCCTTGTGCACGACATCGACGACTTTGGAAACATCCTTGTACGCCTCCGGCTGCTCTTCTTCGAGGCCTGTGCGGCCCCGCGCGCGGGCGTAGACGCCGCGATCGCGGAGTTCCTTTTTGATCGAGCGGCCCTTGCTCGCACGGATCGCGGCGCTGCGGCTCATCTGACGCCCCGCCCCGTGACAGCAACTACCGAACGTATGCACCATCGACCCCGGCTGCCCCACCAGCACATAACTCGCACGCCCCATGTCCCCCGGCACCAGCACCGGCTGCCCGACTTCCGCGTACTGCTGCGGAATCTCCGGATGCCCCGGCGGGAACGCCCGCGTCGCACCCTTGCGATGCACGCACAGCGGCTTCACCGCCCCATCCACCGCATACGGCTCCATTTTCGCGATGTTGTGCGCCACGTCGTACACGAGCGACATGCCGAGCTCATCATCCGACACATCGAACACCCGCGCGAATGCCTCGCGCGTCAGATGCGTCATGATTTGCCGGCTGCACCACGCGAAATTCGCCGCCGCCCGCATCGCGCCGAGATACCGCTGCCCCTCGTCCGAATTCACCGGCGCACACACAAGCTGCTTGTCCGGCAACTCGATGCCGTACTTCTCCGGCACGCCGCGAAACTCCTGCAGCGTGTCCTCGCACACCTGATACCCCAGCCCGCGCGAGCCGGAGTGAATCATCACCGTGATGTTCCCCTCCTTCAGACCCATCGCTTTCGCCGCGTCGGCGTCGAAGATTTCTTCCACGACCTGCACTTCGAGAAAGTGATTGCCGCTGCCGAGCGTGCCGCATTGCTTCTTGCCGCGCTCAAGCGCCGTCTGCGACACAAAATCCGGCCGCGCGTCGGCGAGGCGGCCGCGCGCTTCGGTGTTTTCGACGTCGCTGTCCCAGCCGAAGCCGCGCTGCACGACATATTCCGCGCCGCGGTCCATCAGCTCGCGCAACTCGCTCTCATTGAACGCGACGCGCCCGCCTTGCCCGACGCCGCACGGCACATCGCGAAAGAGCTGGTCGACGAGTTTGTCGATTTTTTTCTCGGCGCGTTTGTGCTTCAGGCTCGTGCGAATCAGCCGCACGCCGCAGTTGATGTCGTAGCCGACACCGCCGGGGCTGATCACGCCGCCCTCCTCCGGGTCGGTCGCCGCGACGCCGCCAATGCAGAAGCCGTAGCCCCAGTGAATGTCCGGCATCGCCAGCGACCAGCCGACAATGCCGGGCAGCGTCGCGACATTCGCCACCTGCTCCGGTGCCTGATCTTCGCGAATCTGGTCGATCAATGTGTCGTCCGCGAGGATCAAACCGTCGACCCGCATGCCTTCCTTGTACGACTTCGGAATCCGGTATTTCGTCAGGTCCACCTTTTCCAGCGGCCCGGTGAATTGTTTACTCATTTCTTACTCGCTTCTGTCGCTGAACTCGTTCGCTCCGCCGTCGAATGCAACCACGGAGGCACGGAGACACGGAGTTTTATTGTAGGGTGTGTTCACGTCGCGCCGAACCGGCTGGGTCATCGCGCGGACGAAATCGCGACGTTAACGCACCTTCCCGTTGATCCATCGCGTGCTGATTACGATGCAACACGAATGGTGCGTTAGCGTCGCACGAACTCCCAGAAAATCGTGAACAATTGACTCACGCGACGCGAATACACCCTACGGAATACGCACAGAAGACGTAGTCGTAGGGTGTGTTAGCCGCGCACATAAACGTAAAAAAGCGCGCGAGGGAGATCGCGGCGTAACGCACCATTGGCTTCGCACGTGCAGCGCATGAAAAAAGCTGGGAAACGCCCAGCTTACAAATCGACTCGTCTGAATTCTCTCTTCTCCGTGCCTCCGTGCCTCCGTGGTTGCATTTAGACGCGAAGCACGCGCATCAGATATCCAGAATAAACTCCGCCACAAAGCCGCCGTTCTCGCGCACCAGCGACAGATTGTGATACGTCACCGCCTTCACTTCGCGGGCAAACACCGACTCCGAAGGGTCGAGCTCCACCAGCCGCACTGCGACGCTCAGCGCCGTGTCGCTGAATTCCTCGACCGCGATTTTCTGCGCCAGACATTCCTGTATCTCGAAGATCGAGATCAGTTTCGCGAGATAATCGCGCAGCAGATGTGCGGGGTCGTCGCCCTCAAAATGCAGCACCCGCCGCTCAATCTCGATCGCCCCGGTCAACTCGCCAATTGCGGCATATAGCCCCGCCGTCGCCGGAGGAACCAGCCCCTCGCGCGTCTTCGCGCGCACCCGCACGCCGAGATCGGCAGTATGGTCAAAAAATTCAAAATCCGTGACGGACAACTCTCATTCCCATCAAGAAATCTGCTACGCGCGATCCTACCCCACCCACCGTCGCGAAAAAAGTATCAATCTCGAAACTCACTGCATTCCCGCACTTTCCCCGATCTGAGCGCCCCCCAACGTGTGGCACCGGCGTCCCGCCGGTGAGAAAGTGGACCATCGACAACATGCATCCAACCGCACCCCATCCGCTATACTCGCACTGCGAACATCCGAACCCCCCCGCGCCAGGCGGGGGGCCGAGACGACAATAACCAGAATCGCAGAAGGCAACACGCCCCGACAACGAGCCGCAAAAATACCGTGACACCAGCAAACTCCAACCATTTCGACACCCTCATCGTCGGCGGCGGCGTCATCGGCCTCACGATCGCGTGGCGACTCGCACAGCGGGGCGCGTGCGTCGTCGTGATCGATCGCGGCGAATTCGGGCGCGAGTCTTCCTGGGCGGGCGCGGGCATCATCGAAGTCGGCAGTCTCGCGCGCGACGACGCGCTCGCGCGGATGCGCCGTGAAAGCTGCCGCGGGTTCGAAGAATTCGCCGCGGAACTCACCGCCGCCTCCGGCATCGACGTCGAGTACGACCGCTGCGGCGTGCTCGATCTGGTGTTCGACGAAAATCAGACAGTCGCCGCTGAAAGCGAAGTGGCCGCATCGCGCGCGTCCGGCGATCCATTCTTTGCGAACATCGAGCGCATCACCGGCAAGCGACTTCGCGCAAAGGAGCCGGCACTTGCGTCCAACTGTCGTGACGCGTTGTACATCCCGCACGACGCGCAGGTCCGCAACCCGGCATTGATCCGGGCGCTCTTGAAAGCGTGCGAGAACGCCGGCGTCGTGCTGCGACCCAATCACGGTGCTGCGCGGCTGTTGCTGGAAGATGGGCGCATCGCGGGCGTAGCGATTGAGGACAACATCGAGCTTCGTGCAACGTACACAATCGACTGCGCCGGCGCGTGGGCGACGCAATTCGACGCGTCTTTATCGGAGAAAATGAAAGTTACACCCGTGCGCGGGCAGATGGTGCTGATCAAAGCCGAATCCGGCATTTTTTCGCACGTTGTCCGCAACGGCTCGGTTTATCTGGTTCCCCGGCGTGATGGACACATTCTCGTCGGTGCGACCGTCGAACCACGCGCGGGTTTTGACAAGACAATCTCCGCGCAGATTGTCAAAAAATTTCTCCGCGTCGCGATGCGTACCATCCCCGCGCTGAAGCAAGCCTCTTTCATCTCCGCATGGGCGGGCCTGCGACCCGGCACCGCTGATGGCATGCCCCACCTCGGTCCCGTACCGGGACTCGATGGCCTCGTGGCGGCGTGCGGGCACTATCGCAGCGGTATTACGCTCGCGCCGGTGACGGCGAATATGATTGCGGACTACATCCAGACCGGCACCATCAGCGAACAACTCGAAGCGTTTCTGCCGACGCCCAAACGTCGCCGCCCCAAGCGTTCGCCGGTAATGCGTTGATTTGCTCGGAGCGTCTTGACCTACGACGATGGGGAATGCGCATTGCGTTGAGCTGAAAGATGCGCGAGCGGGAATTCAGCAGCGCAAGGGTTCAATTGGAATAGAATCACACTTTCGAAGAGAGCATTCGACAAACTCATTCGAACAAGCACCAGTGTTCAGGCCCCCCGCTTGGCGCGGGGGTTCTGTTCGGGCCGGTGAGGAAATCAATCCAAAGATATGGAACCTGCGCAGATGAGTGAAACGCCCCGAAGCGCGACCGCGACTCCCAAAGCCGTTGCCATCACCGGCAGCACCGGCCTCGTTGGCACCGCGCTGAAAAGAAAGTTGCGAGCCGACGGCTTTGCCGTGCGCGGCATTTCGCGTTCCGCGAAACCCGATGATTCTTCGACCATCCTGTGGAAACCGCGCGAGAAGGTGATCGAAGCCGACAAACTCGAAGGTGTCGACGCGGTTGTACACCTCGCCGGCGAGAGCATCGCCGAAGGTCGCTGGACCGATGAAAAGAAAGAGCGCATTCGCGTGAGCCGCGTGCTCGGCACGACGTTTCTCTGCGAAGCCCTGGCAAATCTGCGGCAAAAGCCGCGCGTGCTCGTCTCCGCCTCTGCCGTCGGCTATTACGGCGATCGCGGCGTTGAAGCACTTGATGAATCCAGCGCTCCCGGCAAAGGATTTCTCGCGGATGTCGCGCAGCAGTGGGAAGACGCGACAAAAGCCGCGAAAGAAGCGGGCATTCGCGTCGTGATTCTCCGCTTTGGCGTCGTCCTGTCGCCGGACGGGGGCGCGCTCGCGAAGCTCCTGCCGATTTTCAAGGCCGGTGGTGGCGGAGTCGTGGGCAACGGCAAGCAATATATGAGCTGGGTCGGGCTCCACGATCTCGTTCGCGTCATTGAGTTCGCGATCGAAAACGATTCCGTCAGCGGTGTCCTGAATGCGGTTTCGCCGAACCCGGTTCCCAATCGGGAATTTGTGAAAACGCTCGCGGATGTGCTCAACCGACCCGCGATCTTCCCCGCGCCCGCGTTCGCGATCAAACTCGCGTTCGGCGAAATGGGCAAGGAAACCATCCTCGCGAGCACGCGCGTCCTGCCGCGCGAACTGGAGAAAGCAGGCTTCAGCTTCTCTTACCCGAATCTTGAGCCGGCACTGCGACACGAATTGGAGAAGGCGTGAAAAGGTGAGAATGTAAGAACGTGAAACAATGCGGAGGCATAACTTTGCCAATACAACGAGTAAGCCCGGCGAAAACCGGGCTTTTTCAACGGTAAACATCCGGGGCAGAGACGGACTATTCGATATCGACGCGACTAATGGCAACGTCGATGTGATCGGCGGATTGCACATCTGTCCACGTCAGGCCGATATCGGGCTTAACCGAAACCGAACACTGAAATCGAGGCTCGCCGCTGCTGCTTGCTCGGCCTGGCTCGCCGACGCGAACATTGCTCTCAAGAGAAACGCTTTTACTTCCGTCAACAAACTGCGTTCCGGCAAACATCGGAGCCGTTACAAAGGAGGGGTGGGTAACGGCAATGCGATAGGTGACGACGCGACACACGCCCGACGGGGCATTCTCAGAATTAAAATTGGGACTGATCGCGACAAACTGCGTTGCGATCCACCCGTCAGAAAGTTCAATTTGTTTGTCGAGATAGACCGCTTCAAACGCATCAATCTCTTTAATCTGCTTGGAGTTATTCGCAGCCAGGAGAAACGGCACAGTCTCCATCAAACCAACCGCCATAACTCCGATTCCGGCAACGATTTTTGGTTTTGCACTATTCATTGCTGCGACCCTTTCATGGTTTAGCATGCTGCTTTAGGTGACGGTCACGCCGCTACAACCCGTGACGCTTCCCCAAGACCCGCCGGGTGTAAGCGTGATGGAACAGCCGGTGCAATTGGTACTTACGGATTCGCTGGATTGTGAAGGGAGATCAACGCAGACAAGTTGCCCGGAATTGCAGCGGATGCACACGCGAGTATCAAGATTGTCGTCATGACAAATTTGATATTTGCCGCAAACGGGTACGGGGCAAGTGAAGCACGAAGCATTGACATGCGGCGTGCTGGCACTCGCCATCAGAAAAACCAGGGAGCATCATCATCATAGAGAATGTGCGAAACATATGCACCTCCTGTGATCCTTTCGCTGATCGTTAGATTTCCATGGGTTCGCCCCCGACACGAGGCCGAATAATAGGCTGGGGGGGGGGTGTAAAATCAATTGCAGACTTATGACGGCCCGCCGTATTGGTCATCATTGATCGACTACTTGAAACCCATGTGCCGTCCGCGTGTTTGTTTCGGTCCTTCATCCTCTCACATCTGCCGGGCTTGCCGGTTGTGCTGCTCGGCCAGCTCCAGAGAACTGCCTCGATCGAATTTCATCAGCGATGCGATCTTCTGGCGGCACTCGCCTACCTTGCAATGCGGCCCTACCTTCGATTTCGCTGGTCCACAGTCGACGCCCCACTCCACCACTTCCCCCTTCACCCCAAGCAAAGCGCCATCCCTCCAATCCTTCAATCCTTCAATCCTTCAAATCCTTCAATCCTTCAAATCCTTCGCATCCCCCACCCTTTCCCCTACCATCTCGGCATGACAAAATTCATCGGCTGGATGTACGACATCGCGCGCGAGCAGTCGCCGCGACCCCATGTGCTGCGCGACATGCTGCGGCAATCGCTCGAGTCAGGCTACAACGCGGTTGGCTTTTATCTGGAACATCGCTTTGCGTACGCTTCCGCGCCGTGGGCAGCGGATCGGGGCGTCGTCACGCCGGCGCTCGTGAAAGAGTTGCAGGAGGAATTCACGCCTCAAGGCCTGCGGATCATTCCGTTCCTCAACACGCTCGGACATATGGAAGGGTTTGTGCGCGCGGAGGAAGGCCGCAAGTACGCCGAGGGGTCTCGCTTCGGCACCGAGCAGATCTGCCCGAGTCGAGAAGAATGCGTGCGTTTCGCGAAGAATCTCATCGACGACGCGATCGACGCGTTTGCGGATGACTGGCTTCACATCGGCGGCGACGAGCCGTGGCAACTCGGCACCTGTCCGCTTTGCAAACAGCGCGTCGACGAAGTCGGCAAGGCCGGTCTTTACGGCGAGTTTTATCGCGACCTTTGCGACTATGTGCTGGAGAAAGGCAAGCGGCCGGGCTTGTGGGCGGACATGCTCAACGAGCATCCGGACGCGTTGGAATATCTGCCGAAAGAAACGATTCTGTTCGACTGGCAATATGACAAACGACCGCTGGAAACGTCGCAGAAGCTGCGCGACGCGGGTTTTGACATCATCTGCGCACCGGCGCTGCACACGTACGACGCCGCCTGGTGCCACCTCGATCAATCCATCGACAACATTGAAGCGCACAAGCGCGACGCCGAAGCGCTTGGCGCGCTCGGTGTTTTGTTGACGACATGGGAGATGGCGTACTTCACGCAGTACGCGACGGTGATGCCGATTATTTATGCCGTCGGCG
>JBFWWY010000152.1:0-7429 GCA_050245935.1 Phycisphaerae bacterium
GTTTTGCCCGCGCTGGTCTCGAATCCTGTAGGGAGTTCGCAGAGTTTCTGGTTTCTTGATGTTAGCGGTCGGTTTCCGGCACAGCCGGTGTGGGATCAGATCGGTCTTGACGATACGCCGCCGCACACCAGCGCGACAGGCGCTGACGTTACGGTCGCCGTGATCGATACCGGCATCGCAGCGCATCCGTTCCTGGCCGGAAGCATCGAGGGCGGCGGCTACAATTTTGTCGATCTAAATACGAACACGGCCGACGTTGCCGATACACTCGACAACAATCAAAACGGTATCGCGGACGAATTCGCTGGCCACGGCACGATGATCGCCGGTCTCATTCGCGCCGTCGCGCCGCAGTCAAGTTTACTACCGATTCGCGTGATGGACGATGAAGGTCGCTGTGACACATTCAAGCTCGTCGCCGGCATTTATCATGCCATCACAGCGAATGCCGACATTATTAATCTCAGCCTTGGTACCATCGACCCCTCCGATGTATTGCGAGCCGCCATTCAGAACGCACTGAGCAATGGTACGCTCGTTGTCGCCGCGGCGGGGAATGACGACCGTTCTGAGCCGCTAAGATTTCCGGCAGGATTCGTCGGAACCGGCCTTTTTGCTGTCGCCGCTTGCGATGAACTGGACATTCGCGCGCCGTTCTCGAATTGGGGGCGACACATTGTTATCACCGCACCCGGCGTGGATATCACAAGTACCATATTGGACGGTCAGTACGGTCGCGGCAGTGGAACCAGCCTGAGTGCGCCGCTCATCGCAGGTACGCTTGCACGTCTGCGTAACGCGCGGCCGACGGCGACCGCCGCCGAATTGCGTACATTATTGACGGACGCCGCAACCGATCTCGACGCCCTCAACCCCAGCTATGTCGGCGAACTCGGGGCAGGTCGCCTTGAAGTGGCCGCAGCCGTAACCGAGGCGCTCGGACTCGCCGATCTGAACTGCGACGGCACTGTTACGGTTTCCGATATCGGCCCGTTCGTTCTTGCGCTGACGAATCCGGCACAATACATGATCGAAAATCCCAATTGCGACATCATCTACGCCGACATCAATGGCGATACGGGAATTACGGTTTCGGACATCGGCTCGTTTGTGACGTTGCTGATCAAAAATTGAGATCGAGCGTTAAGCCATGCGACCGCTTAATAAGCTGTACGGTTTCTCGGCGGCGAAAGACTTCGGGCCGCTGGCGCTGAAAGCTGTACGCGACGTGATGATTGCTTCGGAACAGTCGCGTCGTGGCATTTCATTGAATGAAGTCGTAAAAACCAAACAATTGGCGGAAAAGGAACGACTCCGTACCTGGGAGTCTGCGATGTCGCGGCGAAACTCGACATCGAGATTCCGCGAGGTTTTTACTTTGAGCGTTTGAGTGCACCATTAGATTGCGGTTGGCGTGAATAAGCGGACACTCTGCACGAATCGGCTCTTCCCGCAATCCATCGTTCTCGCAAATATCCGCCACGCCTTAAACGCCCTCAATTGGCTGCGAAGTCGCTCTTCGCAAAATAGCCCGAGATTTTCGAGCGCGCGGTAATTTTTCCCCGTTTTCCTACGTGTTTACCCCATGTCTGCGCTATTCGATGCGATGAAAATCACATCCGCGGAAGCACTTTATCGACTCGTGAGGAGATGAGCGCATGCCTGAAGTTCAATTCTGGATTCACAGTGACCCGACAGATCCGAACAGCTCAATTGACATCAAGATCATCCTGAGCTTGCAAGAGGGGGATCGCACCGGCGATTCAGTCGGTTGGAAAATTACGTCCGCCGCCTTCGACGATCTCATGGCTTCGCCTGCACGCAGATGGTCAGTCGCAGACCCTCCCGTGCCGTCCCTGGATGGACTGTGGTGGGTGAAACACAGTGATCCCGACAATCCGCAACCCAGAGAATTCCGCAATCCGCCGCACCTCGAAGGCACTGCCGTCGCCGACATCCCGGTCGATCCGAACCTGAGTTATGACTTCGAGGGAAAAGGTGTCTCAACGATCAATCCTTGGACGATAACCGCCTTGCTGGATTACAGCTTCAAGGAGTTGGGCCAATCAAACCCAATCAAAGCGGAGGTAGACGAGCCGGTCGAAGTACCGGATACACCGACCAATTAGTTCTCGGCGGCATGGTTTTGCTCCATCAGGCGGAGATGGAGCTTTTCGCGATTGCGGTGAATGGAGTTCATGCGCTCGTTCCGCCAGTCTTCGACGTTTACGAGCGCACCCTTTTCAACCAGTGCCTCGATCAGGTGTTCCGCCCGGTCAAGTATTGCAAGCGCTTCCCGATTGTGCTGTTCATCATTGATGCGATAGGCGGCGGCAGCAAAATTGCACAGAGCGTTCACCACATCGCGCTGACCTTCCGTGTCCGGACGCATTGCGGCGATCCGCTCCATTTCTTCCGCATAGGCGCGGTAATAATCATACGTGATCGATACATCTTCGGTCTTGAATGTCTCGCCAAGCTTCCGCAGGCAAACAGCAAGCCATTCGCGACTCTGTAAGTTGCCAGCGTCGATGGAAACCAAATCACGCGCCGCTTTTTCTGCCAAACGCAGATGCTCCCGCGCTACAGCATATTGTTTTTCCTCAATAGCCAATTTACCGCAAACATAGTGGAACTGCAGTCCGATCGTCAGGGATTGTGCATCCTGAACTTCTCTCTTGACATCAGGCGCCGCAAATTCTTCCAGCATCGGCAATAGCCAGCGCGCAGCGGCGACATCTTTGCCATTGATTGCCTGATCGGCTTGCTCGAAGTACGTGGCAAAACGGGATCGGCGTATGTCGTCCGAAGTTGGATCAAGCATTCCAAGAAGATTGCCGGTGGTGACCGCTTCTGCGAAAATCGGGTTACTGACTCGATATCCTTCTTTCAGATATGCTTTTCTCACCTGGCTATTTAGCAGTTCCAAAAACAGTATCCGCAATTCCATATCTGCTGGACGCTGCGCAATTGCATCGCGCACTTCATCTACAATGGCCGTCAATTCCGGATACGCGGTGGCGCTCCGGTTCGCCTGAAGGTCCAAGATAATGCGATTTGCGCGGATGCGGAGCAATTGATTATTCGACCGACTCGACGCCTTCATCCCGTCGGTATAGGCGAGCACTTCATCGTAGCGGGCCAGTGCCTCGACTTCTCGATGCGCCAAACGCAGTCGTTCGGCGTACGCCAACTCAAAGTTCAAATATGCCTGCTGGAAGGACGAATCGGTCCAGGTCTTGGGCGAAATGTCTGCTACCAGATTCAGTCCGTCCTTGTAAATATCCCAGGGCACGTCGTTCGCCATCGCCAGCAATCGTAATGTTCGTAGTTGTGCCGCGATCGCGTTTGCCAAAACGTCATGCTTGTCGAGGTGGGGTTCACGCAACGCGGCAGCTTCTTCCAATAGTGCAGCGGCTTGATTTCGCTCCCCGCGGAACAGGGCGATTTCACCCTGGCTCTCAAGTAGATTCGCACGTGCCAGTTCAAATTCACGATCGTCAGCAATTGCATTTTTGAGCCCGGGGAGATACCTGGCCAAATCCTCCAACAGTCGCGCGCCAACTTCCTGTCCGCCGACCACCGGAGCCAGCTCATCGCCTATGCGCTGCCGCGAGCCATCAAAGAGTTCCAATGCAAGTTGTGCGGTTGCCGTGGCACGTTCGCGCTCGCCTGTCGCAGTACGCAGTGCGCCATACAAAACCGGGACCGAGATCGCAAGCGTAAGAAAAGAGAGTCCGGCAAAGCCTGTTGCTGCCCAATGTCGCCGCACGAATTTGTGCGCGCGATACAATCGACCGCCGCGCGCCGAGACTGGTTGACCTTGTTGATAGCGACGGAGGTCGTTTGCAAATTCACGTACGGACGGATACCGATCCATGCGATCAAATGACATTGCCCTGATGACAATGGCATCCAGATCACGATTGATCAGGTCGCTTCGTTGTAGCCGGACCGGACCGACTGTCGGCCGGAGAGGGTTGGTTCGCCGCACTGCACGCAACAAATCGCCCGCGTGCAACGATTCGCGTTGAGCCGGCAAATCACCGGCGAACAAGCGGAACAAGACGACAGCAAGGGAATAGACGTCGCTACGAACGTCGATATCCGGTAGGGCCCGCGCTTGCTCCGGACTCCAGTAATTGAGCGTCCCCACTGCCTGGCCGGTCGTCGTTGCGTCCCCGGAATCGTCGCGATGCAACGCCTTCGCGAGTCCCAGATCCAGAAGCCGGGGCCGACCGCCATGATCGACAATAATGTTGCTGGGCTTAATGTCGCGATGTAGGACACCAAGATCGTGTGCATACTGAACAGCGTCACAAACCATCAGAAAAACGTCGACAATACCTTGCGGGTCCAGATCTTCCAGCGTGCAATACCTGTCGATGCGCATCCCATCGACGTAATCCATCACGGCATACATTCGGCCATCGGCCTGGCCACAATCGATGAGTGAAACAATTCCAGGATGGTCTAAGCGGGCCAACGTTTCGATTTCGAGGTTGAAGCGCTGCGATTGACGTTCGTCACACCTTGGGCTTTCGTGCAGGACTTTGATCGCGACCGACTTACCTGTTCGACACTGTATTCCACGGAAGACGCGACCCTGTCCGCCGTGGCCTTCGAGCCTCTGAATGTCATAATCCGGCAACGCCGCGCGAAGTCGCTCCAATTCGCCCTGCGCCGCCGATTGCCGGACATCGAGAATGCCTTGTCCTGTGCTGGATCCGGAAGAATGTGCCAGTTGCTGAATGTAGGCAATATGCCGTGCGATGATTCCGGTATCGTCGCAATTCGCTCGATTTTCGGTTTCGCGCGAATCTTGGTGAGGCGCCGTCGCATGTTGCCGTATCATCGAGTTCCCCAATCGCTCCCAACGGGCTGGTACGTCACTGGGCGCTATCAAACTTTTCGCGGATTTCACCCAGTGCCCGGTACAGCAAGCTCCGTACCGCTGTTTCAGTCGTATTGAGCCGCTTTGCGATTTCCGGATAGGTGAGGCCTTCAGCAAATCGCAACATCACACACTGCCGGGCGTCAGCAAAAAGTGCATTCACCGCCCTTTCAACGAGTTCGAACTTCTCCCGCCGCCTCGATTCCCAGCTCGCGGTGGCATCCGGACCGCAAATCTCTGCAAGCAATCTCGCTGCAAAATTTGAATTCCCGTCCGCGGTGCGCAACGTTGTATACTGCCCGCCCCGCTTAATCGTGGTCAGTTTGGAAATCTCATCAGCCAGCTCATTCTTAGCGATCTGAAGCAGCCAGCCCCGCAGCGCAGGCTCCCCACGCAGTTCAAACTCCTTGTGCGCATAGATGACGGCCTTCCAGACAAGTTGTATAACGTCATCTATGTCGAGATGCGCGCGAAAACGTGCCGGAATTCGAGGAGCAATTTTCGACCGAAGCCAGCCGATGTGGGGCGTGATGATTGAAACGACATTCTCGGGACTCATCGCAGGGGGCTTTTCCGAAGACACAAATTCGACCCTTCCGGCTTGCTACATCCATTCGATCCAGACGTTTACTCTGCGAAACGTGGAGGTACATCATAACGAAACCGATTTCGGCATCCTAGCCACCGGCGATACAGAAGCTAGGCACAGATGCACGATGAGGACGATTCGGTCTCGCGGAGACAAGTTGCGTGTCTCAGGCGTGCAGGCGAATTGCACCGCGAGAATGAGTTCCAACGTTGATCGGGAATAAATGAATGTGTTTTCAGTCGGATTGGGACCGGGAAAGCGTATAGGCCGGCAGATCGTGAATCAGGTCGGCGGAATCGATATGATCCACTACCCCGTCGACAAGGACGATGAGACATTCGCCCCCGCCACCCGTATAGGTGCCAGCATTAAAAAGCAAGGTGATCGACTTGCATCCGAGCCGCAAATTGCCGTCCAACAACAACGTCCGGTCGTAATCCGCGCGAAGCGTCAACTCAACCATCATTGTGACCCCGTAGAAGCGATGTATTGCCCGGCAAATTGCATGATATGCCTTAGAATCTGGGTTGCAATCGTTTGCACCCGACTCGCTGTGTTCTCGATGAATTCACTTACAGCGAGATTTGACTTGAGGTTGTCGCGTGCGACCCATCTGCGCAGTGCTCCGGGCCTCCAGCACGGGACCGGCGCGGTCATATTAACGCTGCGGCGGACGCGTTTCCCTTTTCAGTCGACGAAACGGGGCGAATGCAGTGATTGTTTTCTTCGAGCGCTAGGACGGCCGAGAACTTGTCCGTGCGATCAGGCGTGGCGTGACGAATGACTGACTGGGCCTATCCAAACGACGCTGCTCGATCCGGTCAATCAGCATGACTGTTGCCATTTCTCCAACCTCCATACCGCAGAAATCTACCGTCGTCAGAGCTGGAGAAATTCGCGCGCTGGTCAACTCGTTTCCCTGTCCCCCGATGACGAAGTCGCGCCCGACGTCCCTTCCGCCTCGCGCGGCAATCAGACAAGCCTGCACTGCGGTGTAGTCATCGCTGGTACCGATCACGCCGGCGCTTCTGATTTGCGTGGTTGCATTTTCCCCTGTCAGTGCATGTTCCTCATTGATATTGAGTACGCGACATTCGATGTTCTGAGGGCGACAAGCATCCAGAAATCCCTCCTGTCGATCATGTGCGCCCTCCACGCGCGAATCGCTGATATAGAGGACTTCTGCATCAGGCCGCAGCGAAATCAAATGGGCACCAAGCAAGCGGCCAGCTTCACGGAAATTCGCTCGAATGCAATCTCGTTGAAGATCAACAATCCCGCCGCGCACATTTACTGATGGAACCGACTCAGCAGGATTTACCAGCGGTAAGGACTGATTGTGGCACCTCGCATCAATCAGACCATCCGCATCGCCGAGAATTTCGTCGAACTGTAGATCATTTGATCGATCCACGCCGTCTGATTCCAAGACATCGAGTCTGTAGCCGAACGCTTTGGCCTTTGTGAATATTCCGCGCATGACGTCGGCCTGATACCGTGAATTCTCAGAATCCAGTAGCAAAACCAACAGGTATCGTCGTCCGGTCGCCAATGCGCGCGCAACGCGATTGGGAACGTAGTTCAACTCCCGGCAGACTTTGCGCACGCGGATCTTGGTTTCTTCACTGATATCCGGCCTGTCGTTGATGGCGCGCGAGATGGTGCCGCGCGAAAGACCCGTAGCGTGACAAATCGTATCAATCGTTATCTTCGCCATCGATGTACCTGGCCAAAAAAGGTTGCAGTTTTGCAGTCAGCAACGATCAAGGCATTTGCTCTCGAAACCGGTTTCAGCATGTGCCTGCTTCTCGGTGCAATCGCTACCCGTCCAACTAGCGGTGACGGGGTCGGAGAAAAAATCGTCCCGAAATCCAGACCGATGCTGTCCACTCGGCGTGCCCCGCCTGATCGTTGGCGGCGCGGTCTCAAGTGCTAGAACGGTAATT
>JBFWWY010000153.1:0-7393 GCA_050245935.1 Phycisphaerae bacterium
TTGAGAAATTGACGTGCGCGACGGTGATTGGGGAAACCCTTCAGCACGCGCCGCAAGCAATGCGCCGCGCGTTCGTAATCGCCGCGATCCTCGTGAATCACGGCCATGTTGATCAGCGCGTTCACGTGCGTCCGCGGGCGCGCGGTGAGCTGCTTGTACAGCTCGATCGCCTTGTCCTCATCGCCGACCAGGTCGTACAGATAGGCCGCGCGAAACATGACGCGCGGCAGGTCCGCACTGAGTTTCAGCGCTTTTTCGAACATGTCGCACGCGGTTTGCCGATCGAGTTCCGCTTCAGCAATCAAGGCCTGTGCGTAGTACCATTCTCCACGATCCGCACCGCGGCCCTCGTTCTTCTTGACCAGTTTGCGCGCCGCGTCGAGATCGTTCTCGCGCACGAATAACTCGGCGGTCCACATATCGCAGACAAGCGGGTCCCAGCCTTTTTCCGCGGCGGCGGCGAGGGCCGTTCTTGCCTTGTCATACCGGCCCAACGCTGTTAGCGCTTCCGCGGCGGCGTAAAACTTCAAACCGTCGTCCGCAGCTTTTTCCAGATGCGCCAGCGCATCGGAGTATTTGCTCAGCGCCAGATACCCCAGACCTTTCCGCAAATGGTCGGTCGGCGTCGCCGTCGGCGCAGCGTTCAACTTGGTGTCGAACGCCTCGCGAGCACGATACGACGTGTGCGCGGCATCCATCGCGCGATCGTAGAGTTCCTTCGTAAGCGTTTCGTTTGAGAAGAATTCGGAATAGTCGGCGTTGGTTTCGGGCTGCATATCCCCCAAACTCCAGGTAAGACAGCTAGAATTCGTGTAAATGACCAGAACGGAGTATATTAGGGCAATTCGCGCGGCCTGAAAAGGCCTGCCGCGTCGGGGCCGGCGGCCTCACGATCGGATTCTGCACCTGCGGCATGTTTCCGTTCGAGTCCGCTCAGACGCTTAATGAAAGTACTTACCCGCTACCGTGGACGTGCTCCAGATCCCCGCACACGGGACCGAGAGAGGCACAACCACGGCGATTGAATCGAGGTTTGCGTTCGTGAAGGATAAGAAAGCGCGGTTTTTAGAGCTTCTGCACCGCAAAGTGTTCGTCTTCGACGGCGCCATGGGAACCGGCATCCATTCGCTGGATCTACCCCTCGCTGATTATCAAAACCTCGAAAACTGCACGGAAATCCTCAATCTCACGCGCCCGGATGCGGTAACCGAGCTTCACCGGCAATATTTCGCGGTCGGTTGCGATGCCGTCGAAACGAATACTTTCGGCGGGATGCCGCATGTTCTGCGCGAATTTGATTTGCAGGACCGGGCGCGGGAAATCAACCGTTCTGCCGCGCAAATTGCACGAAAAGCCGCTCTTGAGTTTTCCACGGAGGAATCGCCGCGCTTCGTTTTCGGATCGATGGGACCAGGTACGAAACTCGTCTCGCTGCGGCAGATCAGCTACGACGATCTGCTGGCAAGCTACCTGGAACAGGCCCGCGGCTTGCTGGAAGGAGACGTCGACGGTTTCATCATCGAAACCTGCCAGGACATTCTGCAATGCAAAACCGCGATCCATGCGGTGCGACTCGCGATGCGTGAGCGGAGTGTCCGCCTGCCGCTGATCGTGCAAATTACGATGGAAACGACCGGCACAATGCTCGTCGGGACGGACATTGCCGCGGCACTCACGGCGATCGAAGCATATCCGGAAGTCGATGTCATCGGGTTGAACTGTGCGACGGGGCCGCAGGAGATGAGCGAGCACATTCGCTATCTCACCGGCGCGACGTCGCGTTTTCTGAGCGTACAGCCCAATGCAGGCTTGCCGCAGGTCGTGAATGGCAAGGCGCATTTCCCGCTGACTCCGGAAGAGCTCGCGAAGTGGCTGAAGGAATTTGTCGAAGCCGATGGCGTCAACATCGTCGGCGGCTGCTGTGGGACGACGCCGGCGCATTTGCGCGCGGTGATTGAAGCCGTGCGCGAACGAACGCCGAAGGTACGGAAGCCGGTGCACGAACCGGCGTCGAGCAGTCTGTACCAGATTGCATCGCATCGACAGGACAACAGCTTCCTGATCGTGGGAGAGCGTTGCAATACGAACGGCTCGCGCGCGTTCAAGCGGTTGCTGGAAGCCGACGACATCGACGGGATGGTCAGCGTCGGCACGGAGCAGGTCGCCGAAGGGGCACACGTGCTCGACGTCTGCGTGGATTACGTTGGCCGCGACGGCGTGCCGGACATGCAACTGGTCGTCGATCGCTTCGCCAAGGACATCACCGTGCCGCTGATGCTGGATTCCACGGAAGCCCCGGTGATCGAGGCGGGCCTGAAACTCGCGGGCGGCAAGTGTCTGGTGAATTCGGTCAATCTGGAGGAAGGCGAGGCCAAGCTCGACTCCATCTGTCCGCTGTTGCAGCAGTACGGTGCGGGCGTGGTCGCGTTAACCATCGATGAAGACCCGATCGAAGCGATGGCGAAAGTCGCGCAGCGCAAAATCGAAATCGCCGAGCGGCTGCACGGGCTGCTGACGCAAAAATGGGGCCTTCCGGAAGAAGATATCTTCTTTGACTGCCTCACGTTTCCGATCACGACGGGCAACAGCGAGGATCGCCGCCTCGCGCTGGAGACGCTCGACGGCATCAAACGCATCATGACGCGCTTCCCGAAATGCCAGACGATTCTCGGCGTCAGCAACGTGAGTTTCGGATTGGTGCCGGCCGCGCGGGTTGTGCTGAACTCCGCGTTCCTTCACGAAGCGCGGGAGAACGGGCTGACCGCGGCAATTGTTCATGCGAGCAAGATCCTGCCGCGCAACAAAATCAGCGACGAGCGGTGGGAAGCGGCGCTGAATCTGATTTACGACAAATCGGAAACCGCACTCGAAGAATTCATCGGCCTCTTCTCGGCGGATGAGAAAATCGCGGAAAAGGAGCAGATCGCCGATCTGCCGATCGAAGAACGGCTGAAGCGGCGCATCATCGACGGCAATCGGGTCGGGCTGCCCGCCGATCTCGACGAGGCGATGACGTCCTACAAACCGCTGCAGATCGTCAACGAGTTTCTGCTCGACGGCATGAAGGTCGTCGGCGAACTGTTCGGCAGCGGGCAGATGCAGTTGCCGTTTGTGCTCAAAAGCGCGGAAACGATGAAGGCCGCGGTCGCGCATCTCGAACCGCACATGGAAAAAGTCGAAGGCCAGAGCAAGGGCAAGATCGTGCTCGCGACCGTTCGCGGCGACGTGCACGACATCGGCAAAAACCTCGTCGACATCATCCTCAGCAACAACGGCTACACCGTATACAACCTCGGCATCAAGCAGCCGATCAACAACGTCATCACCGCACTGCGCGAACACGACGCCGACGCGATCGGCTTGTCGGGCCTGCTCGTGAAGAGCACGATCGTGATGCGCGACGATCTCCATGTGCTCAACGAGCAGGAAATTACCAAGCCGGTCATCCTCGGCGGCGCGGCGCTGACGCGCAAGTACGTCGAGAAGGACCTTCGCGAAATCTACGCCGGGCCGCTTTTCTACGCCAAAGACGCGTTCGAAGGGCTGAATCTGATGCGGCGCTTCGGCAGTGGCGATGTTTCGATGGGAGACGCCGCAACCGCCGTTGCTGACGATGACGTCGATCGCGAACTTGCGACGACGACCGCGGCGGTCGCCGAGCAGACGACGCGCAAGCTCGACGAGGAGGCCGAGCAGCGCTACGGCCTGCGCGAGATTCCGGCGGAGGATGATCAGGTCGCAGCACCGGTGAAGAAAAAAGTTGCGCAGCCGGAGAAAGCGGTGGAGCGCGAGATTGCCGCGTCGACGGTGGCGCTTGCCGAGCGTTCGTCGATCGCGCGAGATGTGAAGGTTCCGACGCCGCCGTTCTGGGGCGCGCGGGCGGTCGAGCAGATTCCGCTGCGCGCGGCGCTCGCGTACATGAACGAGACGATGCTCTTTCAGGTGCAGTGGGGATTTCGCAAGCGCGGTCGCAGCAAAGAAGAATTTGCGCATTACATCGATCGCGAAGTGCGGCCGATTTATCGCGACCTCGTCGCGCGCTGCGAGAAGGAAGAGATTCTCGAACCGCGTGCGGTGTACGGATACTGGCCGTGCAACAGCGACGGTAACGATCTCATTATTTACGACGCGCCCGGCAAAGACTGGGAGCAGGAGCGGTGGGAGGATTACCAGAATCACAAGGGCTCCCCGACAATGGGCCCGATTCCACCGCAGACGCAACTCCGTGAAATCGTCCGCTTCGCGTTTCCCCGCCAACACAAGGCACCGCATTGGTGCCTGTCCGACTTCTGGCGACCGGTCGAAAGCGGCGAGGTGGATGTGGTCGCGTTCCATCTTGTCACCGCCGGGACGCGTGTCAGCGATGTCGCGCGGCAGTGGTTCGCGGATAATCAGTATCAGCAGTATTTGTTCCTGCACGGGCTTGGCGTCGAAACCGCCGAAGCGCTTGCGGAATACATGCACAAACAGGTACGGATGGAGCTGGGCATTGCGGATCAGGACGCGCGCGACAAGCAAAAGCTGTTTCAACAGGGCTATCAGGGCAGCCGCTACAGCTTCGGCTATCCGGCGTGTCCGGCACTGGAAGATCAGGAAAAACTGATGACCTTGCTGCAGCCGGAGCGGATCGGCGTAACGCTGTCGGAGGAATATCAGCTTGAGCCGGAACAGAGCACGAGCGCGATCATCGCGCATCATCCGGAAGCGCGATATTTTAACGTGCGGAAGTAGCGCAGCGTCGATCGTCATTCCGGGCAGTAGCGATTCTTTGCGCTGCGGCGTTTGCCGCGTTCCCGCTCACTGGTCACGGTGTCTAGAATCTGCGTCGGGTTGAAATCCTATCGTCGGGTCTTCGAATTGTGACGGCGAAAGGTTCGAAGTACAGGTTCTTCAATGGTCGTAGGCAGTGAGGTTTTGACATGATCATGCGCGTGATAGTGATATTCGTAGCAACAGGATTGGCAGGCGGGTGTGCGACGACATCGCCGGACACCGCGACTACTTCCGCGAAAAATACGCCGAAACAAGATCGCCAGACGGCCCCTGCCGCTCCTGCGAACAAAACGACTACGCCACCGGTCACCGCGAACGCGATCCCCTCCCAGACCAGCAACGCAACGCCGAATCTCGCGATTTTGCAGGTGAACGGAATGAGCTGTCCGCTTTGTGCGCACAACATCGACCTGCAGCTTCAGAAAATCGACGGCGTCGGCAACGTCGCGGTCGATCTGGGGACCGGCGAAGTTCGTGTGCAGACCACGAAGCCGGTCGCGCGTGATGCGATGGTCGCCGCGATCGATGAAGCCGGCTACACCGTGAAGGACTACGACAGCCCGGCCGAGACCGGAAAGGTGTGGGCCGCGCATTGCCAGTGCAAAGCGTGTAACTGCGGTGCCACGAGTCGGTGCGAGGCGGGTTGCGTATGCGCGTCATAATGCGGTCTGTCTCGGGCTGGAGGGCACGATTCGAATGCGGGCGGGTTGAAAACCCGCCCCACATTTATGACGCGCCCCACAATGAAGACGCATCCCGCCGGACAAGCGGGCCCGACAAGAAGAGCGCGCCACGGAAAGCGAGGCTTCACAAGAGGGATTTCAGGAGCGTTGCGTTAGGCATTCGCGCGGGTCGACCATTCGGCATTGCGGTGCTGCTGATGGGTTTTGCCGGCGTGCTGTCGGCCAGCGCGCAGGAACCGCCAAACGCGATTTCCGCTACGTCGCCGTCGCCGGGCCACGCAATTCTGAAAGAGCAGTTTCGCTATTACCGACTGGAGATGGATCGCGAAGGCCGCAGCCGCGACCGCGTCGTCGATGAAATGGTCGTCAGCACCACGCTGAACCTCGGCCTTACCGCCGACTGGTCGCTGAGTTTTTCGGCGCCGCTGCGTTTTCGTCAGGAATCCTTCCGGCTCGGCAATTCGGTCCGCGAAAGCGACGGCATCGACGACGTGCGCGCACTCGCGAAGTGGCGTTTCTGGAAAAAGGACTCGACCGCGCTGAACACCCAGCGCGCCAGCCTCGTGATGGGCCTCGACATTCGCACGGGAGACGCGCCGTTCACCGGCGATTCGTACGATCCTGTGATCGGTCTCGCATATACTCAAATCCACGACCGGCACGGCTTCAACGCCGTCGCGCTCTGGAAATTCACCACCGGCGGCATCGGCGGCGACCCGATTCTGCCGGGCCAGACGACCGCTGACCTGTTCACGTACGACCTCGCGTACCTGTACCGGCTCTACCCGAAGAAATACACCGCCGACACGCCGGGCGCGCTCTATGCGATGCTCGAACTGAACGGACGCTACGAAACGAACGGCGACCACGAACTGCTGCTGTCGCCGGGGATCATGTGGGAGGCGGCGCAGTGGGTGCTGTCCGGCTCGGTGCAGCTCCCGGCGTTTCAGAACATCGACAATCGCGCGCGAACAGACTACGCGCTCGTGATGGGCGTGCGGTTTTCGTTTTAGTCCGCCTGACGGCGCTACTCGCGGCCGGCGAGAGACCAGGACTACGGAGATGGCGTCACTGTTTCGTATGACGCGCTTTTACCCTCCGCGTGCGCAGAACGCGCTTTCTGTGATTCCATCGTCTCGTCGCTACAATCAGAATTTGTGAGAGAGCCGACGTCGTCGGCTCGTACAGCGTTGCAACAAGACTGCTTTTTTATCCGGCGACATCATTGATTCGGCTGAAAGTCTGCCAAGGACTTTCTCGATCTTTTTTCCATTCGCAGCGCGCCGGCAAATTGAAGAAGAGGATTCGCATGATTATCGACGTCCATACGCATTTGAACAATTATCACGAAGAGCGCGTCCGCGACGTTCGGGGCTGTCTTGACGACCTGCAGACGACGATGAGGAAAAACCACGTCGACCATGCGTTTGTTCTGACATCCTACAAGGTCACCGAGCATCGACCCTCGACTGCAACCGTCGTTGAAGCGACGCGCGATTATCCCGGAATTCACGTTGTCGCAGGCGTCAGCTACCTGAATTACAAGGAGCGCGATCTGCGCGAGATCAGCGATTTTCTGAAGGAGGGAATCGTCAAAGGGCTGAAACTCTACCCCGGATATGAGCCGTTTTATCCGTACGACAAACGATGCCAGGTGATTTACGATCTCGCGATTGAGTACGATGTGCCGGTTATGTTTCACACCGGCGACACCTATACGCCGAAGGGTAAGCTTCGTTATGCGCATCCTCTGAACATCGACGACGTCGCGGTCGATAATCCGGAAATGAAGATCGTGATTTGCCATATCGGCAATCCCTGGATCCGCGATTGCATGGAGGTCGTGTACAAGAACAAGAACGTGTACGCGGATATTTCCGGCCTGGTTCTGGGCGACTTCGCGGACGCGTTCGAAGAGTACATGCTCGAACAGATCA
>JBFWWY010000154.1:0-7382 GCA_050245935.1 Phycisphaerae bacterium
CCACGACGGCGCTTTTTTGGCAGAGCACCTCAAACGCCCCGAATGTCGAACAGCTCCGCGAATTTTTTGGCGATGAAGATGAGATTTTCTTCGGCGCGCCAAAGAGGCGGCGCGCTTGCGAATCATCGGTTAGACCGTAGCAGAACTGTCTGACCGAAGTGATAAGTGTCGTACGGTCGGCACGCCTGTTCCACTCGCAAAACAGCTTTGATCAACGGACAAGTTGCCGAAAGATTGTCTCCCTCGAACCCTCGAACCCTTGAATCCTCGAACCCTCGAGTCCTTGAATCCTTCTCCCCCCGCCGCGAATAGTCCAATTCGCCTTCGCATCGTACAATCGCGACCCGATCGAAATGCTGTTCTTAATGCACGAGAGGTGAGGCATGGCCGCGAGTCGAATCGCGATGTCGTTGTTGCTGCTGGTGGGAATCGGTTTTTTCGCGTGGACTGCGCTGCGGCGCTGGCGGTTGATGAACGCCGCCCTGGCCCACGCCGACCGCACGGACCATCTTGGGCATCGCATTCGCAACGTCATCGTCTACATGTTCGGCCAGGCGCGGATGTTTCGCTATCCCGCCGCGGGCTTGATGCACGCGTTTATCTTTCTCGGCTTCGTCGTGCTCGGTCTGCGGACGATGATCCTCGTCGCGCGCGGTTTCACGGACGACCCGCAGTTCGGCTTCTGGCTGTTCGATGATGATGCGATTCTCGGCCGCGCGTATCTGTTTATCAAAGACATTTTCAGTCTGCTCGTGATTGTCGGCGTTTCGTACTTTCTGGTGCAGCGGCTCATCGTCCGCTCGAAACGCATGACGCTCTCCGGCGAAGGCGTGTTCATCCTCTGCATGATTCTCGGATTGATGTTCGCGGATCTGACGTATGAAGCGACTGCACCTTTTGCAAACAAGGAAATAGTTCGCGAACTTTCGAACCACGATACATATAACGCCACGATCCATTTTCCGCCCGGCGCAGCAATTTGGTCGAACATTCTGAGTTTTCTCCCGGCAACCGCGCTGCATGCGCTCCACCACATCGGCTTCTGGGCACACACGATCATCGTCCTCGCATTCCTGAACTTCCTGCCCTACGGCAAGCACTTCCACATCATCACCGTGCTGCCAAACGTATTAACGAGCAACACCGAGAAAATCGGCCTCATTCGCGGCATTCCCGATATCGAAGGCAAGCTCGAACGCGAAGAAACGCTCGGTGTGAAAACCGTGCAGAACTTCAATTGGAAGGACGTGCTCGACTTTTACACCTGTACGGAGTGCGGGCGCTGCAGCGACATGTGTCCGGCGTTCAACACGGGGAAAAAACTGTCGCCGAAACAGTTTTCGATTGACCTGCGCGATCATATGTATGCCAACGAGGACGTGCTGATCAAACTGCCGCAGAAGCCGGCAAACGCCGCGAACGTCGGCGACAGCGACGCCGCTCAGGCCGACGCGGCGGCGATCGCGAACGACGACAGCGGTTCGTTTTCGATCAAGGACGATGAGAAATTCCAACTGCTCGGCAACGTGATCGACCCGGAGGTGATCTGGGCATGCACGACCTGCGGCGCGTGCGAGCAGGAATGCCCGGTGTTCATTTCCTACGTCGATAAAATCGTCGCGATGCGGCAGCACGCCGCGATGGAGTCCGGCGAGTTTCCCGATCAGTTGCAGAACGCGTTTCGCGGGCTTGAGACCGTCGGCAATCCGTACAGCTTTGCGAATGAACAGCGGGCGGATTGGGCGGCGGGGCTGGAGATTCCGCTGCGCAGCGCCAAGCCGGACGCGGAATACCTGTACTGGGTGGGTTGCTCGCCGTCGTTCGATGATCGCGCGCGGAAGATTGCACGGTCGATGGCGCGGCTGATGAAACACGCCGGCGTCGACTTTGCGATTCTCGGTCCGGAAGAAATGTGTACCGGCGATCCGGCGCGGCGCTCGGGCAATGAGTATCTGTTTGAGATTCTCGCCAAGCAGAACATCGAGACGCTCAACAGCTACAACGTGACCAAAATCGTCACGACGTGTCCGCACTGCTTCAACACGATCGGTCGCGAGTATCCCGAGCTGGACGGCAAGTTCACGCTCATTCATCACACTGATTTTCTGCACCAGCTCGTGCAAAGCGGCAAGCTCAAGCCGACGAACCCGATCAACGCGAAGATTGCGTACCACGATTCGTGTTACATCGGACGCTATCACGAGATTTACGATCCGCCGCGCGAAATATTAAAGGCGATTCCGGGTGTGGAACTGGTCGAACCGAATGAAACCCGCAGCCGTGGAATGTGTTGCGGCGCAGGCGGCGCGCAGATGTGGAAGGAAGAAGAGCCGGTCGTGCGGCCCGAAAGCAAGCACGGGAACGGCAAGGTCAATCACGCGCGCGTGCGGCAGATTCTTAACGTGCTGCCGAACAATCCCGACGACGCGAAAGTCGCCAGCGCGTGCCCCTTCTGCAAGACCATGCTCTCGGACGGCCTTGTCGATCAAGGGCATGAAGCTGTCGAGCAAAAGGACGTCGCCGAGTATCTCGCGATGTCCGTGTTGGGGCCGGAACAGCCGGCGCAAGCCTGATCGAGGAACAATGCGACGTGGATTGCTGATGGTTGCATGGATTGCTGTCGCCGCCGGCTGCTCTCGACCGGATTCTCTCGCGATGTGCGGCGCTCCGCCCGGTGCGCCGGAATCGCGCATCATCATCTATGTCGGGGGCGCGGGTGACGACTCGCTCACTTTCGAGAACACGGGAAGCGCGGCGGCTTTTCGCGACAATGCGTTCGAAGAAATCATCTTCTTTGATTGGCAGACCGGCTATGGGCTGCTTGCGGATCACCTCGCTGCTGACGCGTACAAGCGGGCAGAGGGCTCGTGTCTGGCGGCGCGTATCCGGTCTCTGCGCTCCGGCGGCGCGGCGCGGATTTCGCTCGTCGGGTTTTCCGCGGGTGCAGCGGTAATCGTGCCGGCATTGGAAGAGCTCGGGCGCGACGAACGGGTGGAGGAGGTTGCGCTCCTGCACCCGTCGATTGCAGCCGATCGCGACCTGACCCGCGCAATGCAGGGTATCTGCGGCAAATTAGCAATTTTTACGTCATCGCGGGATCGTCTACTGGCTCACGCGATTCCGCTCGTGGGTACGGCGGAAGGGGTATTCTGTGGTGATTGTGCGCTCGGGCGGTTGGGGCCCCTTTCCCCGCACGATGAGCCGGATACGCTGCGCGCGTACGAACGGATTGACGTGGTCGAATGGGATGCCCGTTTCGAAGCGTTCGGTAACAGTGGCGATCATTTCGATGTTCTAGCGCCGACGTTCCTCCGGGAGGTCGTGACCAGCGCATTCAATAGTTCGACGCGCTGCTCGCAATAGAACAGCGCGTCGATACACGACAGTGCTAATTTTTGATCCGTACGTTCAGCCGTGATGCCCGCGTGCTGCGTCCGACCTTAATTCTTCCACCAGCCGCGTTTCTTCTTGCCTGCCTTGTCGATACTTTTGCCTCGGTCGTCCGGCCGGGCATCCATTTCCGCATAGATTTTCTTCAGCAGATCATGGTCTGACGTTTGTCCGCCGCCGAGCCGGCGCATGACACGAAGCTTTTTCAACACTTCGGGATCGAGGCTGGATTCGTCGATTGCCGCGGGTGCGGGCATTGCAGCAACGGCTTCCAATTCGCTTTCGCGCAACGCAGCCGCTTCCGGTGCGGGTTCATACGATTGTTGGGGGATTTCCTTGAACGCGGAATCGGCGTGCGGCACCGGTTCTTCGTTCTCCGCGACCAACTGCTCTGCGGGTTCCTGCGCCGGTGCGGCAGAGACCGGCGCGGGTGGCGGCGGCGCCGCTTTTGCAAAGGCCGACATGTCCGGCATGCCGGCGGGCAAGCTTCCGGCACCACCGAATGCCGCAGCGATATTTTGAAAAGCCGACTGGAAGGACTTCATTGCTTCTTCGCGGCTCTCAAGATCCTTGAGGACTTCTTCGAGATGCTCGTGGTGCTCGTTGAGTGCGACTTCCCTTGACTGCAGTTCGCTCTCTTTTTGATCCAGTTCCGCGGCGCGCAGCTCAAGCAACTCCTCATTTTCCGATTGTTGCGCGGCCTGTTTGGTGAGCGCTTCGGCGCGCTCGTCCAGTTCATGTGCTTTTTTCTCGTTCTCGCCGGACTGTTCGGCGACAGCGGCTTCGCGACCTTCGAGTTCGGCACGCGCGGCATCGATCTCGGCTTGTGCCCCGTCCAGTTCCGCTTTGCGCGCCGCGCACGCGGCCACATCGGCTTCGACAACCTGCTGCTTTTGCTCCAGTTCAGCCTGTCGGTTGTCCAGTTCCGAACGTCGCGCGTCCGCCTCGCTCTCCGACTGTTGCAGCGCCTCATTCCGGTTAAGCAGGTCGGCTTCGGCTTCCGCGATCTGCTTCTCCCGAATGGAGATTTCCTGCTCAATCTGGGTCAGGCTGCTGTATTGTTCGGCAACCGCGGATTCGCGCGAGACGAGCCCTTCCACCTGAGAGCGGAGCAAGTCCTGGAATCGCTCCAGTTCGCAGAACGTTGTGTTCAATTGATCGGTGAGCGCAGGAGACCCGGAATTCTCGGGCATCTGCGTAGCGACTGAAGAGCATTCTTCAGCGTGAAAACTGGTGGCGTCTGACATCGTGTCTCCCCATGTCGTTCATTCGGCCGGCGCGTACAAAGGCTGTCGGTGCGCTCGTGAATCCCTGATCGGACGTCACCCTTTGCAGGGGCCGCCTGAAGGGAATTGTTCAAATCGTTCCCGGTCGCTAGGCGAATTTTTGAAAAAATTGCGGCTATCCTCCCGGGAGATCGTTTTGTCAGCGCTTTCCGGCCGCTTGACAGTTCCCCGGGGTCCGGAAGAAATTGACCCGCTGGCACGGGCTGGCGTAATCTGCTGGGGGGTTGTGCAAGGGCAATATTCATGGACGGCGTGCGAAATCGAGCCGCGAAAGGTGCGCGTGTGAAATCAGAAATGATGGTTCCGGAACAACAGGCCGACGCGTTGCAGCATTCGTTGCCCGTCGGGGATATCGATCCCGCCGAGTTTCGCGCCGCGATGCATCGTGTCGCGGATATGGTTGCCGATTACCTGGAAAACGTCGGCGAATATTCGGTTTCGCCGGACATGCAGCCCGGCGACCTCCGCGCAGCGCTCCCAAAGGCACCGCCGCTACACGGGCAGCCGCTCGACACGTTATTGGACGACTACAAGCGGCTCATCGAGCCGAATGTGACGCACTGGAATCATCCCGGCTTCATGGCGTATTTCGCGGTCACCGGCTCCGCACCCGGCATTCTCGGCGAGGCGCTGTGTGCAGCGTTGAACGTGAATGCCATGCTCTGGCGCACCGGACCGGCACCGACCGAGTTGGAAGAGCATGTCTGCGACTGGCTGCGACAGATGATGGACCTGCCAAAGGAGTTTCGCGGGCACATCAATGACACTGCGTCGATCAGCAGCATGCTGGCGCTCGCCGCCGCGCGCGAACGCGCGGGTTTTGACATTCGCACGAAAGGAATGGCGGGTCGCGCCGACCTCCCGCAACTTACGATCTACTGCAGCGATCAGGCGCATTCGTCGATCGACAAAGCCGCGCTGACGCTGGGACTGGGTGTCGAGAGCTGTCGGCGGGTTGCGTCGAATGACGCGTTTGAGCTGGATATCGACGCGCTTGAAAGAAAAATTGCAGAAGACAAGCAAGCGGGCTGCATGCCGATCGCGATCGTCGCGACAATCGGCACAACCTCAACGACCGCGGTCGATCCGGTCGCGGCGCTCGCCGATATCGCACAGCGCGAAGGCATGTGGCTGCATGTTGATGGTGCGTACGCGGGCAGCGCCGCGATTTGTCCGGAGTATCGGGCAAAGTACAAGGGTCTGGAACGTGCCGACTCATTTGTCTTCAATCCGCACAAATGGCTGTTTGTGCCGGTGGATTGTTCGATTCTGATGGTGCGTGATGAACCGCTGCTGAAACGCACGTTCTCGATCATTCCCGCGTATCTCACGAGCGAAGAGCAGGGCGTCACGAATCTGATGGACCTCGGCGTGCAGCTCGGACGGCGCTTCCGCGCGTTGAAAGTCTGGATGGTCTTGCGCGGCTTCGGGCAGGAAGGTCTGCAGGCGCGGATTCGCAATCATTGCAGACTCGCGCAGGAGTTTGCGAGCTGGGTCGACGCCAGCCAAAACTTTGAACGGGTTGCGCCGGTGCCGTTCAGCACGGTGAACTTCGTCGCGAAAATGCCGGTTGGTTCAAAACACGCGGGTAAGGATTGGCGCGAGGTGTATTCGCAATCCGAGCAGGACGCGTATCAGGCGAAGCTCGAAGACGCGGTCAACGCCGCGGGCCCGGTGTTTATTTCCCACACGAAGCTCAAGGACCGCTATTGCCTGCGGCTGAGTGTCGGCAATCTGCGCACCACGCGCGAAACGCTGAAAACAACGTGGAACCTGCTCCGAATAAACCAAGAGTCGCTGGAGCTGTAAGCTGGCCTCCGAAATCTGAGGCTTCGATCAGATCTCGATTGGTTTCGCTGGTGTCTGCTTTTCCAACCGTTCTGACAGGAATGCCGTGCTCGAGGGCGTTCATCTCAGGAGTCCGCATTTGACCAGCGTTGCCAACGTGGGGACCAGAATGTTAGCATGGGGTGACGAGAGCGCGCACTGCGTTGCGGGCACGACGCAGCTTTACTTCTCGATCACCTTTCAAGGAGCTTCCCATGCCGACGTTTGTAGCAAACTTTGAACCTGAGCGCGGCGAACTGCTCTACGGCTTACGCGATACGCGAACGCAATATCTGGAAGAATGGGCGCGACAAACCAAAACGACGGACCTGCAACGCGTCGTCGATTTCCTCACGCCGATCGGAAAAGGCAAAGCGAACTGGAACATTATCGACAACTTTAACGATTACTTCTTTCTCGGCGGTGCAGTGAATTTCAGCGAGAGCGGCGACAAGAACTCGGTTCCCTATCAGCTTTACGCCCGCCTGAAGAGCGTGGAAACTACGCTCTCAAGCGATCCGGCCAAATCGCTGGAGCAACTCGAGCAACGCGCCACGTATGTGGAAGGGTTGGCCAAATCCCGCTTCAGCCCGGCGAACTCATTTACGGCGAGCAAGGAAAAACTCGCACGCGAAGGGTTCAGCAAGAACTTTAAGCGCGACGGCAAGAAGATCGGAAAATCCGCAGCCTTGCTGGACAATCGCGCGTACCTCGCGATTCGACGCGCCTGCAAGTACGGCATCGGGATGGCGGCTTCGAAGGCATCATTCAGCGGGAACAAAGTGCATTTTCTCCTGGACGGTCTCGATATGGTCGAAGTGACCGGCAAAGGCACACGACAGGGCTACGGCGGTCGCACATCCGTTTCGATTACAACGT
>JBFWWY010000155.1:0-7283 GCA_050245935.1 Phycisphaerae bacterium
CTTGTCAGGTCCGGCGGCGGTCGATTGAGCGAGGACTTCACATTTGGTGTTGCGAGTGCGGCCGAAGCTTCAGGTTATGGCTTGAAGATCATTCAGTTGGATGAAAGGAAAATTCCCATTCAGCGCGTCCGACAGGTCGTCGCGGGGTCTGACGGAGTCGTGCTTGGACTTTGCACGGAACATCTGTTGCAGGACGGCTTGGGCGAAATCCTCGGGGACAAGCATTTGAGCCTGTGTGATTCCGAACACCGGGACACAGCGGACTGTTTCGAGTTTGACTACAGAGAATCCGGCCGGCTTTTGGCGACACATCTCATTCGCGGCGAACATGAAAAAGTGGTTTACCTCCAACGCGCGACGCACACCTCGTCTACGACGCTCCTGCGGGAAGGATTCACGGACGCCTGCAATCAGGCATCTGTTTCCGTAGACGTATTTGATTTCCCTGCCGCCGGCGATCAAATGGAAACGATCGTCGGCCACGCAGACGTCATCGCCGCCAGTGACGATCATCTCGCCGTGCAGGCGATGCTTTGGGCGGCTTTCTACGGCCGCCGCGCTGGCATCGACTACGTCGTGGGCGGGCAGGGAAATGCGACCATTACGACGAATCTTTCCCCATCGTTAACCACGACAGACCTGGACGGACATACGCTGGGCGAGCGCGTGGGGACGACACTGATTCAGCGAATCGAAAAATCGCGCATGGACGCATTTCTGGACGAAAAGGTGACGCCGCGCCTGATCGTGCGGGAAAGTAGTCAGATGAAGTCGGCCTCGCCTTCCAAGCCCTGATTATCGGCCGCAATGCCGCTGTTCAAACCTTGCACAATGCTTGCTCGAATCGGACTCGCCGGAGATTCGGCGGCTTTTGGCGGGGTCGACCCCCTGCCGGCGTGTTGTCTTGACGATAATCTGTTCTTTGAGCTACATTTACGCGGCGGAGTTTCAGTCCGGTGCGTATGCGGGGTCGAGGAATTCTTCCCACCAGTTCGGCTGGGCCCCAAACCAGAAAGGACAGAATGCAAGTCACTGTTTCCGGCCGACACATGAGTGTTTCTGAGAGCTTGAAGGAACATTGCGTCGAAAAGTCCGAGCGACTGGTGCGATTCTTCGATCGGATTCAGAGTATTGAAGTCGTCCTCGACGGTCATGACGGTTTCCACACTGCCGAAATTATCGTCCATGCCAGCGGAACCCCGCCGTTCGTGGCCAGTGAGGAGCGCGAGGATGCCTTTGCGGCAATTGATGTGCTGATGGATAAGATCGAAAAGCAGATCCGTCGCCATAAAGAGCGGGTCAAAAACCATAAGCATCCCACGACGTAGTGTTTTCGGTTACTGTCTCGCAAGGGAGCTTTCGGTTACATGAAACTTCAGGATCTAGTCAAACCAGGGGCGATTGTACCTGAACTGACAAGCACGAACCGTGCGGGCGTCATCCGTGAACTGATCGAAGTCCTCGCCGCGACCGGCCAGATTCCGCAGGAAGAGGTGGAATCGCTGGTGAAGTCAATTATCGCGCGCGAAAGTTCGCGGGGTTCGACGGGGATCGGCAAAGGTGTTGCGATCCCGCACACCAAAACGACGAAGTTGCCGGCGATCGCTGCCGCGGTCGGTCGCAGTGCGAAAGGTGTGGACTTTGCGGCGTTGGATGGCGCACCGGTCTTCGCGATTTTCCTGATCGTCAGCCCTGAAGCGGACACGAAAGGGCATTTGGGCGCGATGGACGTCGTTTTTCGCACGCTGCAATCGGAGCAGTTTCGGAAGTTTTTCCGTCAATCCGATACGGCCGAAAAGATTTATGATTTGTTGCGTGAGGCCGATGAGGAAATTCTGGCCGTTTGAGTCTGACTGACGAACCAACGTACGTGATCACGGACGACAATCGTGGAACACAAGCGGGAGATCAGAATTCAGAACAAAGAGGGGCTGCATTTTCGGCCGATCATGCAGCTCGTGGACTTGATGCAGAAGTACAAGTCCGAGATTCGTGTCCAGTGTGAAGATCGGACGGCGGATGGTCGCAGTCCGATGGAACTGTTGATGTTAGTCGCCACACAGGGTTCGCAGATTGAAGTCGTTGCGTCCGGAGAAGACGCCAGATCCGCGGTGGACGCGGTTGCGACGCTGATCGAATCCGGTTTCGGCGAAAACTAAGGAAACAAAAAGGGACTACCGGCATTTTGTCGGTCGCGGTGACGTAACGCGATCTGCAAGCGCCGCGTTTTACGCGGCTTATGATTTCAAAATTCGGAGTTAGCGCATCGCCGGGAGTGGCGATCGGCCCGGCTGTGGTGCTCGATACGGAAGAGTATCGAATCCCGCGGCGGACGGTCACACCTTCCGACATCCCCAAACAGGTCGCGATTCTCGACGACGCCATTGAGGCCTCTCGTCAGGAAGTCGCCGATCTGCGAATGGCGGCTGCGCGCAAACTCGGCGAACAGACCGCGGACATCTTCGCCTTTCACGAGAGTCTGGTCGCTGATCCGAAGCTGCGAAGAGAGACCGTCGAACTCATCGAGAAAAAGCAATACAGCGCCGCGTATGCCTTCGCGCAGATCATGAACGCGCGTCAGCGGGCGTTCGAATCCGTTTCCGTGGAATACCTGAAAGAGCGCGTTCGCGACCTCTTTGATATCGAAAAGCGCGTCCTGCGACATATTCTCGGCCGCGCCCGCGAAGACATCACGCGGCTGACCGAATCCGTCATTCTGATCGCGCACGACATTACGCCTTCCCAGGCTGTGACATTCGACCCCGCGCGAATCCTCGGTCTCGCGGTCAACGTCGGCGGCTCCACGTCGCACATGGCCATCATCGCACGGATGCTCGACATCCCGACCGTGGTCGCCCTGAACGATATCACGGCGCACGTCGGCGGCGGCGAAACCGTGATTATCGACGGTGCCGACGGCATTGTTCTGATTTCGCCGGACGATCAAACGATCGCGAAATACGAGGCGAAGAAAGTCCGGGAAACCGCGACAGAAACAGCACTTCGTGAAATTCGTGATGAGCCTGCGATCACCCAGGACGGAACGCAAATCACCCTCTGGGCGAACATCGAGCTTGCGAGCGAAGTGACGCGCTCTCTTGAGCGCGGCGCGACGGGCATCGGCCTGTATCGCTCCGAATTTCTCTTTCTCGCGAGTGACCGGCTGCCCACCGAAGAGCAGCAATTTGAAGCTTTCCGTCTCGCCGTCGAATCGTCGCACGATCAGCCGGTTGTGATCCGGACGATCGACCTGGGTGCGGACAAAATCAATCCGGCCATGCGTTTCCATGATGAGCACAATCCCGCGCTGGGATTGCGCTCGCTGCGCTATTGCCTCAAACACCTCGACCTGTTCAAGACCCACCTTCGCGCGATTCTGCGCGCCAGCGCCTACGGAGATATTCGCGTGATGTTTCCGATGATTACAATGCTTTCCGAACTCCGGCACGCGCGCGCGACGCTGGCCGATGTCATGGAGGATCTGGACGAAGAGCAGATCAAATACCGTCGGGACATTCCCGTCGGCATGATGATCGAAACGCCGGCAGCGGCGATGAGCAGCGCAGCATTTTCGCGAGAGGTCGACTTCTTCAGCATTGGTACAAACGATCTCACGCAGTACACACTTGCCGTCGATCGGGCCAACGAGCGTGTGGCGCACCTGTAT
Organism: Phycisphaerae bacterium; assembly: GCA_050245935.1. GTDB lineage: Bacteria > Planctomycetota > Phycisphaerae > UBA1845 > Fen-1342 > JALHOX01. The sequence continues at coordinate 3,668 of JBFWWY010000155.1, forward strand.
TCGCCGCACAACCCTGCGGTCCTGCGATTTATCCGTCAGATTGTGCTAAGTGGTCGTCGTGCGAACATTCCCGACAGTTTGTGCGGCGAGATGGCGGGCAACCCCGTGTACTGCCTCCTGCTGCTCGGGCTTGGCGTGCGCAATTTTTCCATGTCGCCGAAGAACATTCCCGAGGTCAAGCAGGTGATTCGCGGGACGGATCTGGAGACGTGTCGCAAAGTTGCCAAGCGCGTGATGCGGCTCGAATCGGACGTGCAGATTGAGACGCTATTGCGCGATCTGTACAAGAATCAGACCGGCGAGTGGGGAGAGGACTGATGACGACGTCACCCTCCGCGCACAGCATTCGCCGCCAGGTTGCACCGGTTCCGGACGCCTACGGCTATCTCCTGGAATATGCAGTCCTCGACGATCTGCGTTTCCTGTCGCATCACGATGAAATCACCCTGCTGCGACGCGCGCTCGTTCGTGCCGGTTTACCGGTGACGCACAGTCGCGGATTCAATCCGATTCCGCAGATGTCGCTGGTTTTGCCGCGCAACGTGGGTGTTGCCAGTGCGATGCAATTGGCACAGGTGAAACTCGACACGGAGTTCGCAACGGAAAAAGTCTTCGAGCAACTCCACGCAGTCATGCCCGTGCAGGCACCGCTGCGGAAAGTCGCCACTGCGCCCCGCACCGCGATTCGAGTGACCGGGACGACGTTTGCGGTGTCCATCGATCCGGCGGATCGACCCAATGTCCTCGGCCGCGTCGCGGAACTTCAATCGCTGAAGACTTACTTCATCGAGCGCGATATGGGCCCGAAGAAGCCGCCGCGGAAGACGGACATTCGTGGTTTCGTCCACGAACTGAATCTGGCCGACGACACGCTTCACATGAAATTGCACGTGGAGCGACAGGCATCGGCGCGACCGGCGGAGATTCTGGAGGCGCTCGGGTTACCGGCATCCCGCTATCTCCATCGCGTCTGTCGCACGGAACTCCTCTGGCAGGAAGCAAAATAATGGGCATTTATGCCCCCGACTCACTGAAGGAATAAGAAAGTGGCTGAAAAAAAAGCAGCAAAGACAAAAAAGAAAAAAACCACGGCGACGACGAAATCCCGCCGTACCAGCAAAAAGGACAAGGATCAGCGCATGGAAGCTACGGACGACGCAGTGACTACCGTGGAGAACGAGGCTCCTCCAGCACCGAAACGCGCAGCGAGAAAATCGACCCGCGCCAAAGGTGGGAATAAACGCGACGGCAACACCAGCCAGGAGAAAAGCGCGGCCGCCATTGAGAAGTCGGATGACCAGATTGTCATTCGTTTTCCGCCGGTTGCGCCCCCGCCTTTCCTGGCCTTGGGCGGCGAAAACGGCAAATCCTCAGCGGCACCGACAATGGACGCGCCCGCTGTTCAGGAACGAGTCGCCGAAACCGAAGCGCGGCCGGATCGCGGCACGGCGCAGCCGGGTCCGCAACGCAGCGATGACCGCGGCAATCGTAACGATCGTCGGCGGGAGGAGCCGCGCGGCGAACGAAACGAACGGCGCGACGGCAGGCGCGACCAAACCGGAAATCGCGGCGAGAATCGCGGCAATCGTCGTGATGCTGAACCCGATCGCAACCGGACGCGTGATGACCGCGACAACCGTCGCAACGATCGGGATACCCGGGATTCCCGACCCGACAACCGTGAGAACCGATCTGACAACCGTGAGAACCGCTCTGATAATCGTGAGAGCCGTTCTGATAATCGCGGAAATCGTGTCGACGAGCGGGACGAACGCAGCGATCACCGTGGCGATCGTCATCGCGATCAGCGAGGTCGCGATGAGGGACACAATCGCAATCGCCGGCCCGCTCCTCGCGACGAAAAGCGTGACGCGCACGAAAGTCAGTTCGTGGACGAATCCCAGGCCGAAAAAACCTCCGAACGCGGGCGTGAAGAAGGCCGCCGGGAAGATGGCAGTCGGGAATCCGGTGAACGACGCGGACGGCGCGGACGCCGTCGGCGCGGCGGTCGCAAGCAATTTCAGGAAATGGATGTCGCCGGGCCGGGTCGCGATGTTGACGATGGGCTGGACGACGACAACCTGATCAGCGCAGACGAAGCGACTGCGGACTCGGTCACGTTGCACGCGGCACCACGACCCGATCCCGATGACAATGAGTTTTACGGTCGCCGTCGGCGCCGCAACGAGCGAACGCCGCGCGAAGAAGTAGAGATCGACGAGGCGGACCTCGCGGAAGTCGCGAACGTCAAGAAGACGATGGTGATCAATGTCGTCCCTCGCGATGAATGCCGCATCGGCGTACTGAGCGAAGGAAAGCTCGAAGAGATCTTCATCGAGCGCGCTTCCTCCGAGAACTATGTCGGCAACATTTACAAAGGAATCGTTACGAATGTCGAGCCCAGCATTCAGGCCGCATTTATTGACTTCGGCATCGGCAAGAACGGCTTTCTCCATATTTCCGACCTTCATCCCGAATACTTCGGCAATGGAAATAAGCGCGAGAATGTCGGTCGCAAGACGCCTCGGCGTCGCCGCCCGCCGATTCAGGAATGTCTGAAAAAGGGACAGGAAGTCATCGTTCAGATCACGAAGGAAGGGATCGGCACCAAAGGGCCGACGCTGACCACGTACCTGAGCATTCCGGGTCGCTTTGTTGTCATGATGCCGGGCATGGAGCAGCTCGGCGTGTCGCGCAAGATCGAAGACGAGGACTTGCGCCGCAAGGTTCGCCAGAAGCTCGGCGAATTGGAGCTGGTCCCGAACATCGGCTTCATCGGTCGTACCGCGGCGCTCGGACAAAGCACCGAAGAACTGCAGGCGGATGTGAACTATCTGGCCCGATTGTGGAAGGCCGTCGAAAAGCGTCGCAAGCAGAATCGTGCGCCCGCGGAGTTGTACCGCGAAGCCGATTTGGTCATACGCACGATTCGCGATGCGTTTACGTCAAACATCACGTCGATCGTCGTAGACGATCCGGACGTCGCCGCACGTGCGGAAGAGTTTCTGTCTATTTTCAGCCCCGACGCCGCCGAACTGGTGACGGTGTACAAGAATCAGGAACCCATCTTCCATCATTTCGGGATTGAGGACGAACTGGAGCGGCTGCACTCGCGGCATGTACCGCTGGCCTCCGGCGGCTCTCTGGTCATCGATCAGACGGAAGCGCTGGTGGCGATCGACGTGAACAGCGGCAAGTTCCGCACCGAGGATGACGCGGAACTGACCGCTTTCAAGATGAATATGGAAGCAGCGGACGAAATCCCGCGTCAGTTGCGCTTGCGCGATCTCGGCGGCGTTGTCATCTGTGACTTCATCGACATGCGCGATCCCGGGCATCGTCGCGAAATCGAGCGACGTCTGGTGCGCAACCTCAAGGCACACAAGGAGCGCGCGAAGATCCTGCGAATGAGCAGCTTCGGCATCATCGAGATGACACGGCAGCGCCAGCGTGCGAGCCTGACCCGCAACGTCTATCAGGAATGCACGTACTGCCGCGGCACCGGGCTGGTCAAATCCGCCGAATCGGTCGCGCTGGACGTCATGCGGTTGATTCAGCTCTCCGTCACGAAAGACGCGGTCACACGGGTGGAAGCAATCGTCTCGCTCGAAGTCGC
>JBFWWY010000156.1:0-7280 GCA_050245935.1 Phycisphaerae bacterium
GAACAGATCGGCGGCGAACACTGCGACGTGACCACCCTCGTTCCGGCCGGTCAATCCATCCACACCTTCGAACCGACACCGAAACAAATTTCCGCGCTGCGTTCGGCGGACGTTGTCTTCACGATCGGCCTGCCGCTTGAGGACCGCTTTCTCGCCGCGTTGCCGAAGAATGCCGACAAGCCGCGCATCGTGTCGCTGCGCGAAGGCATCGCGCTGCGCGATCTCGACGATCACGATCATGAACACCATGATCACGGCCACGATCACGGTGACAAAGATCCGCACTTCTGGCTCTCGCCGGACAATGCGATCGTCATGAGCGGCCGCATCGTCGAAAGCCTCAACGCGATCAGCGAAGGAAGCCACGAAGACTTCGCTGCAAACGCCAAACGTCTCGAAGAAGAACTTCACAAGTTGGCGGATTTTTGCAAGGCCGAACTCTCGCCCTTCACGGGAAGGCAAGTTCTCGTTTTTCACCCGTCTTACGGCTATTTCTTCGATCCGTACGAGATCAAACAGATCCCGGTCGAAATCGCCGGCCGCGAGCCGACGCCGCGCGAGATTTCGGACATGCTCGAAGCGGCGCGGGCCGCGAATGCGAAAGCGATTCTCGTGCAGCCGCAGCAATTCGGCCGCAGTGCGAAGCTGATCGCAGCGCGTTTGAATATCGACACGATTACGTTCGACCCGCTCGCGCCCGATTACATTGAAAACATTCGAATGGTTGTTCCGAAAATCGCGCGCGCCCTATCGGGTGATGCGCCCGTTCAACCATCAGAAGGCGGCGAATAGTCGATGGATACTGAAACGAATCTTGCAACTGCCGACCATGCCGCGACGGAACCCGCCCATCCAACTGCCGTCTCGATGGACAACGTCACCTTCGCCTACGGCCCCACGCCCGTCTTGTGCGACGCCGATGTGTGCATCCACCAAGGCGAATTCGTCTGCATCGTCGGCCCCAACGGCGGCGGCAAAACGACCCTCGTAAGGTTGATTCTCGGCTTGCTCAAGCCGCAGCAGGGCAGCGTTCAAGTATTTAACATGACGCCGGAAAAAGCCCGGCATCGCATCGGGTACATGCCACAATACGCGAACCTTGATCCGCAGTTTCCAATCAGCACGCGTGACGTCGTGCTGATGGGCCGGCTCGGCAACGGCTGGGGTCCGTTCCGCCGCACCGATCGCGCCTGGGCCGAAAAAGCACTGGCCGACGTCGATCTCGCCGACCGCGCCGATGCGCCCTTTTCGCGGCTCTCCGGCGGACAACAACGCCGCGCGCTGATCGCGCGGGCGCTCGCCTGCAAGCCGGACCTGTTGCTGCTCGATGAGCCGACGGCGAATCTGGACATTAAGGTGCAGGAAGAATTGTACGAACTGCTGCACAAACTCAGCGAAAGCATGACGATTCTGATGGTGTCGCACGACGTGGGATTTGTCTCCGAGCGCGTCCGCCGGGTGATTTGCGTGAACCGTGACGTTCATACGCATCCGACGTCGGAGCTGACGGTGGATTCCATCAGCCGGCTCTTCGGGTATAACGTTCGCGTGATCCGGCACGATACTGACGAAGCCAAGCATGAACATTGATCGTAGCGTCCGTGCCCCCGTGCCGAACGTTGAAGTGTAGTCCCGACGAGTCGGGATGCCTCCGGGCCGGACGTTCAAGTGTAGACCCGACGAGTCGGGATGCCCCCGTGCCGGACGCAGAATCCCAGCAGGCCTTCTGCCCAAGAAATCGCTTTCGATAGGAATCGCCGCCGCGCGCCCCATGACCAACTTCCTCAACGCCATCCAACACGACGCCTTCATGCAACAGGCACTCATCGCCGGCATCCTCGCCAGCATCGCCGCCGGCATCGTCGGCAGCTTCGTCGTCGCGCGGCGGATCACCTACGTCGCGGCCGGCGTGGCACACTGCGTGCTCGGCGGCGTGGGACTCGCGGCTTATCTCGCGACGGGTGTGGGGATGACGTTTCCGGTTCCCGGTCTCGGCAATGTGCCGCTCAGCCCGATGTTCGGCGCGATCGTCGCGGCGGTGATATCGGCGCTGCTCATCGGTTGGATCACGCTTCGCGCAAAACAGCGGGAAGATACGGTCATCAGCGCGATCTGGGCGATCGGCATGGCCGTTGGTGTGATTTTCCTCAGCAAAACCCCGCCCAGCGTCGTCGACCCGATGGCGTATCTTTTCGGAAACATTCTGATGATCGGCACGCGCGACTTGTGGATGCTCGTCGGTCTCGATGTCGCGGTACTGATCGTCGCAACGCTTTTCTACAACCGCTTTCTCGCGGTCTCGTTCGATGAGGAATTCGCGCGGCTGCGCGGCGTGAATGTCGAGTTCTGGTATCTGCTGCTGCTGGTGCTCACCGCGCTGACCGTCGTGCTGCTCGTGCAGGTCGTCGGCATCATCCTCGTCATCGCGCTCCTGACGTTGCCCGTCGCGATCGCGGGGCACTTCTCGCGCAGCCTCTGGCGGATCATGCTGATTGCGATCGGTATCGGCATCGTCGGCATGACCAGCGGTCTGGCAGTGAGCTACGAATCGAACCTGCCGACCGGCGCGACCACCATCCTGCTCATCGGCGCGGCGTATTTTGTCACCGTCGGCGTTTCGTACCTGCGCCGTCGCGCTTGATAAAGAGAGGTTGGCGGGAGCCTCGACCCCAATCTGAAACTCGCCATTAGTCGTGCGAAACGTCTATTTCCGATTGATGCCGAAACTGAGCAATTTGCGAAACAGTCACGTTCCCCACAGCCCGCCTCCGATCAGGATGATCCCGAGGACGGAGAAAATGATGCGCTGCGTTGTGTGCTCCAAGCCGAGCAACGCGTAAGCCAGAACGGCAACGCCGATCAGCGCACTGCCGATTCGTTCGCCGGTCTTTATTTGTGGAACAATCTGCATGTGCCATCTCCAATCGAAATATTGAACTTCAACGTATTACGGTTCGGCGGGAGCCTCGCCCTCCCGCTTAAATTTAGAAAAGGGCCGGCGGGAGTGCCGCCCCAAACTAAAATTTTGAATCGGCTCGGCAGGAGCCACGGCCTCCCGGCTGATTTTCTGAACTGTCGCACACTTCGTCCACGATTCTCCATCGCTACGCGGGGGACGCCGGCAGGCGCAGGTTCCAGCGCAGCGCCGCCAGACGCATCAATACAATCACGGTGACACCGGTCCAAAGCGCGATTGGTTCGCTCAACGCGGTATCGCGAAGAAGCAGGTACACCCAGCAGCCGATGAAGGAGCAACTCGCGTAGAGTCGCGTTGCCGGGCGGAACAGCCGCGGGATCTCGTTCGAAGCGATATCGCCGATTACCCCGCCGAACGTCCCGGTGATGACGCCGAAAAGCGTCGCGAGAAACGGCGACACGTTAAAGGTGGTGACGTCGATCGCGACGCCGGCGCCTACCACGCTGAAGAACGCCAATCCGAGCGCATCAGGAATATCCAGCCAGTTTTCAAAGCGTGCCGGAAGCCTGGGCAGAATCGAACCGATGATCGCAATCGCGAACACAATCCACGCATAGTGATCGTGCTCGATCCAGAAGAGCGGTTGCCGATCGAGCAGAACGTCGCGCAGCGTGCCCCCGCCGAACGCCACAATAAACGCGAGACTGCACACACCGATGAAGTCCATGCCTTTGCTGCGCGCGAGCAGGATGCCGAACAAGGCGGCGGAAATGACGGCGCAGAATTCGATGATCTGAATCATGCAAATTATTCGGTCGCGAGATCAAACTTCAAGCATTCGACCCTTTTCGACGCGTGCGCAGCTTCGTTACTTCGCGACGCGGACGACAATTTTCCCAAAATGCTCGCCCCGCGCCATCGAATGCAGCGCGTCGGGCAGTGCCGCAAAGTCATATTCCTTATCGATCACCGGCTGAATTTTTTCCGATTCCAGAAATTCGTTCATCTTTTCAAAGTGGGCGCGCGAATCGACGTAAATCCCGCAAAGCGTGAGCCGCTTCATCAGAATCAGCGCCGTCGAAATGTCTGACTGCAGCCCGGTCAAGGCGCCGAGTATCGCGAGCCGCCCGCCGGGTTTACACGCACGCATCGATTGGTTGAGCGTCGCGGCACCGCCGGTCTCGACAACCAGATCCGCACCCCGGCCGTCGGTGACATCCAGAACATTTTTTTCCCATTCCGGATCCTCGGCGTAGTTGATCGCGTGATCCGCGCCGAGCTCGACGGCCCGCGCCATCTTTTCCTTTTTGCTGCTGGTGATGATCACCTTCGCGCCCATCGCTTTCGCAAGCTGCAGCGCGAAAATTGATACGCCGCCGGTGCCGAGCGTCAGCACGGTCTCCCCTTCCTGCAGCCGGCCTTCGGTCACGAGCGAACTCCACGCCGTCAGCGCGGCGATCGGCAGCGTGGCGGCTTGCGCGAATGAGTACGACTCCGGCACTTTCACCCACGCCCGCTCCGGCAGCACGACCTGCTCCGCTGCGAGACCGGGTCCGGGCGTGCCCAATGATGATTTTCCGTAGTCACCGCTGAATGGGCCGTCTGTCCACGCGGGAATAAAATGTGAAACGACGCGATCGCCAGGCTGAAAGCGCGTCACATCGCGCCCCACCGCGGCGACAACCCCCGCGCCGTCACTAATCGGCGTCGCCGGCAGCTTCAGTTTGGGGTTGTACATGCCTTTGACGACCATCAGATCGCGATAATTCAGGCTCAGCGCCTGCACATCGACGGCGATTTTGTCGCCTTTGGGTTCCTGCGGTGCGGTTTCGTTGAGCGAAAGATTCTCAACGCCGAATGAATTGATTGTCCAGGTTTTCATCCCGGAATGTTAGCAGCGATGTCGCGGAACGACGATGATTCGCGGATGAAGGGCACGGTGCTGCAGAAGCGCGAAGCTGCTTACGGACGAAATTGCGGCGTCCACGGCTGATCGGTGCCGTTGCCGGTCCACAGCACGTTCTCGCCGAAGCTATCGATTGCACCGCCGTCCAGTTCGCGATACCCAAGCTGTTCCAACGTCGTCGCGTTGGCATGGCCGTCGACCCAGAGGATGTTTGTCCGATCCCGATGGCGCGGGTCCGCAGCGGATCGAGATTGCGGCGATGAATCCCAGTTTGCCGATTCACCGTTTGCGTAGTCGACCCAGGGCGGGTCGAGATTAAAACCTTCGTTGCCATATTGCTGCGCGTCGCGTCCGTCATCTTCATAGGGAAGCCGTTCTGCGCGCGGCCATGACGCCGCAGTGCCCATCGAATCACCGGCGGCGACGGTTCGCGCGGGCACCCGGATGTTATTCGATCGAACAGGCCAGTTTTTGTAGCTGGTGAGATTGCTTTCGTCGAACAGTCGGGAATTGCCGAGAAACTGATAATTGAATCCGTAGGCGCCGTTGCGTTCGTCGGTCCATTCGGGGACTTGGGGACAGATATACACGCCGTACGAATAATTCTGTCGATCGCCAACTTCGCCGAAGATATCGACATCTGTGCGACATGCTTTCGGATCGTCAAACGGAGGCGCATTCACACTGATACTCATCAGTGCGATAAACGTCGGTCGAAATTTGAGCCCGCCCGCGATCTGGCTCACGGAATTGCAGTCATCCACCTTGGGAAGCCGGCCCCCCGGCATCACGTCGTTGTTCTCATTCTGATAGATCGAAATTCCCAGGCCCAGCGCGTGCAGGTTTGCTAGGCATTGGACTGCGCGGGCCTGCTGGCGCGCCGCGCCCAGCGAGGGAACGAGAATCGCAATCAGAAGCGCGATGATCGCAATGACCACCAGCAACTCGATCAAGGTAAAACCGCGTTGGCGATCGCGCATAAAAGCTGCCTTCCATTCCGACTGACTACGCCTGCAAACAAGTGTACCGAATGAGCAAAGCAAACCAAACGGCCTTTCTCTTCTATCGGCCGGGTCCGTATAAAAATAACGAGTCTGAAGGCCGAAACATTCCCGTATTCGCAAGAAAAGCTGCAGCGAGAACGCAGTGACGGACGGACAAAATGGTTATACAAACCGCCGCCGTCCGGATAATGTGCACCGTATGAAATCGCACCGAAGAAATGTCACCGGAAAAGTTCTGGCAACGTTCCTCGCCGCAGTGCTGTTCAGCACCCTGAGCGGTTGCCAGTTCATGAAGTTGATTGCCATTTTCGGCAAGCCGCCGACCAAGCTGGTCAAAGCCGAGTGGCCGCATCTCGCAGGCAAAAAGGTCAGTATTGTCGTGTGGGCCGAGATGGATACGCTGTTCGAATATCCGTATATCCAGCTTGAGATTTCGCGGCATATCGAAGACGCACTGCAGCCGAATGTTTCGGACATCACCATCGTGTCGCCGCGGGACGTGGTCAAAATGCAACAGAACGATCCGGACTGGGATCGAAAGGCACCGACCTTTCTCGGGGAACAATTCGACGCGGACAACGTCCTCTTTATCGAACTGACGCAGTACACAACGCGCGAGCCGGACAGCCCACATTTGTTTCGGGGGCACATCGCCGCGAATTTGAAGGTCTACGACGTCGGTTTTCCAAACGCCGCGCCGCTCTATCGAGACAACGTGGAAGCGATGTATCCGCCGGAAAGTGCGGGGCAGTACGGCACGGATGACATTGCGATTCGGAAAATGACGCTGGAAGTTTTTGCGACAGAAGTCGCGAATAAATTTTATGATCGCAAGGTGAAAGTCGAATGAGAAACCGACACCGCATTCTGTTTTGTGCCCAGTGGCTTGCGCTTTCCGCGCTGCTGAGCGGGTGTGCGGCACTGGGATCGCTGCTTTACTTCGTCGCGCCGCGTCAGTGGGTCGAGGCGGAATATGAGTTTTCCGGCGGGAAGTTGCTCGCGCTGATCGAATCGGCGCAGCCGGGCACCGAGAATCCCGTATTCACGCGTGGACTGATCACGGCGCTCGAAAAAGGCCTGAAGAACAACGAAGTCGAAATTGAGGTCATGCCGTTCGAAAAGGTGCAGTCGCTGCGACAGCGGAATCGCGATTTTTCGTCGTGGAGTCTGCAACGGGTGGGACGCGAGGCGAATGCCAACTATGTCCTGTACATCAGCCTGCGTCAGCTCGTGCTTCTGCCCACGCCTGATTCCCCGCTCGTGACGCCGGGTGTATATCTGACTTCGCGGCTGATCGAGGTCGATGTTCCGGATGAGGATGCTGTGGCGTGGCCAACCGGCAACAAGGAACGCGAAGGACGCGAGCTCGAACACTCCCGGCAGCCGCGAGAAGTTCTCAGCAATGACACCATCGATCGTGAAGCACGGAATCTCGGTCTGGACGTCGGCTATA
>JBFWWY010000157.1:0-7280 GCA_050245935.1 Phycisphaerae bacterium
ATTCGGCGACGAATGGCGAATCATCACCAAGATCTGGCATCAGGAAGAAAAAAGTCCCGCGAATCCCTGATTGCCGCCGGGTTCGCGTATAGCGCGTGAGCGCATTATCATCCGTGAATCGATCTGGCGATGTCGTAACGCGGTGCGGCGTCGTCTACCGTTCTCCCTGGAGGTTCACGGATGACAACCCTGTCGGCATCCCCCACCACGACCCACGCGACAACCGCCGGGAACGTCGAGTCGCAGACACTCCGTCAGTATGGGCAGACGCTCCTCTGGACAGCGATCGCGATCGGCGTCTGCGCGCTGTGCTATGCCATTGAAAAGTACGTTTTCCTGCGCCAACTGGAATGGATCACCGACGTCCATTACCGCATGTTCAAAAACCCCGCCGAGTTACCGATGCGGCTCTTCGGTCTGCCGCATTTCATCGTCGGAACAATGTTTCTGCTGAGTTCGCCGCGCGTCAGCAATGCCGTCGGGGTGATGAAACTGCTGGGGCTCGCAGTACTCGGCATCGGACTCTGCGTGCTGTTCTACAAATTCGGTCGCGTGCCCGGCGAAAACGGCGAATTCGAATTCAGCCCGATCGCGCTGCTCGCGTTTTATTTTTACTTCCTGATTCACGGCTTCCGCGACGAAGCGTTCTTTTACAAGGCCTTCGGCGAAATGCCCAAAGACCAGCAGCAAAACCATAATCGGATTATGGTGATCCTGCAGATTCTGATGCTCGGCCTGCTCATTTCGCTCGCGATTCCCGCGTATGTGCTGCTCGGCGATCTTTATCCGAAATACAAGCACCCCCTGATTTCTTCGATCTTCCCCGCTGACTGGCCGTATCTGATTCGCTTCCTCTCGACGTTTACGCCGATGGTGATCGTTGCATTCTTCGCATTGACGCGTATCGCGAAGCAGTTCCCCGATGGCTTCACCGGATTGTGGCGGGCGCATCGACCGATTCTCACGGTGTTTCTGATATCAACAGGCATAATTCTCGTCGCACTTGCCACCGGCCCGTGGACGTTTAATTTCGTCGTGCTGATGCACTTCGTCGCATGGTATCTCTTCGGCCGGCACATGATCGCCAAGCGCCCGCCGAAAGAGCCAGTGGTCGGCGTGTGGAACAAGATTCGTCGCACGAAAACAGGCTTCACCGTTTTTCATCTGGGGTTGGCAGCGCTGTTCGTGGTGCTGGTAGCAATTGAAGTGTACGTCTTCGGGAAGAACGGCTACATGGAACCGATCATCGGCTCGAAATCATTCTTCTACTGGACGATCATGCACGTGACGCTGAGCTTTTACCCGCGCTGATCTGTGCTGCCTCAATGGGCAAATGAATGAAGAAAGAGCGCCGGTCGCTTGGCCGGCGCTCTTTCATACCGCTCACGCAAGCTGAAAAACGCGTGATGCTGACATTGTGGCGTTCTATGCGCCGGTCAACAGCGCCACGAATGGACCAATATCCGAGACGGTTACCGCCCCATCCATGTTTACGTCGGCGTTGTTTACGTCGCAGTCGGGGAAATCGATCGCGTATTGCGCGGGGTTTGTCAGTGCCAGCACGAACGGGCCGATGTCCGACACCGTCAGCGCGCCGTCACAGTTCATGTCACCCAGCAGCCCGCCCATCGCGCCCGCGACGGCGCCTGGCCAGAACCCGCCTTGCAGCGTAAACACCCCTCCGGTCATTACGCCGGCATCCGGCTGGCCGGCAGTTCCGGAGAGCGAAAAGCTTCCCCCGCTCATTGTGCCGCCGCCGCCGTCGATCGTATGCCAGTCCAGTTCGAATCCACCTGCCAAGCCCAGGGTCGATGCAAGCATCGTCGCAGCACCTGCAAGCATTTTTTTTCGTAAATTCATCGCCATTCTCCGTTTCTACTCTCGATTGGTTCGCAGGTGCGGCCTGATCACAAAAGTTCGCCACCCCGAACGTTAGAACCTTTCTCTACTCAATTCGCGCCGTCCCGGTGTTGCACGACCAGATACCCGGCTTGTTCAACACCGTCGTTCCTGCCTGATCGTACGTTCCCGGCGTCATCCAATACACCGCATTATTCGGCGACGATGATTGCGCGAGAATCACGCCGCTGAATGGGAAACCGCACAGACCGAAACTGAACGTGGAACTCGTTGCGACGTAGGCATTCCGTCCGGTCGCGATGCAGCCCTCAATTGCCAGCGGTGGACCGCCGCCGAGAACAATGTCGGGGTTGTACGAGACGAACTCGTCCCACTCTTCTTTCGTAATGCACGTTCGGCTCTTTTCAAGGCGCTCGTCCAGCCGGAACAGCGCTTCCCCATCGCCTTCTTCTGCGAGTGCGACCAACGTGGCACCGTCATTGATGTTTGCCCACTCGTTGTAGTCCGTCAGCGTGCTGCGATTGACGTCGGTTTCCCCGCACCACGGGGCACTGCTTCCCAATCCGCCACCGCGGAAGCCCAGATCCTGGACGACGACGCTGTCGCTCGTATCGTTGTCGCAATTGAAGTCGACGCGCATCATCCTCGTCCCGGTCGTCTCGTTCAACGAATTTTCGTTCAGACTGCACATGCGGCCGTGCGAAAAATCAATTTCCTTAAACGGTGCGTAATCGGGAACAAAACCGAGACTGAGCAATTGTGTTTTCACACCCGAAAGTTGGTACGTGTAAGCCATGACGCTTGGCATATTCTGAACATATTCGGTTGTGGCGTCGCAGTCCTGACTGCCGCAGTGGGACAGGCCAAGATTGTGACCGAATTCATGCGCCAGCGTACCGGCTTGTGCGTAAAGCGTGCCGGTCTGACCGTCAAACGCGCCCAATGTCACGATGAATGCGTCGCCGCCGTTTGCACGACCGGAACTGCTTGTCGTCGTGCATCCGCCGCTATCGCTGGTTCCCGGATTGGAGTCGATTCGGTACTGGTGGGCGAAGAGGCAATAGTGCCAGCCCGCCCCTCGATCGCGATAGGTGTTCCGGTAATTGCGATACGTGTTCGACACGCCGGTATACGTCCAGAAATCGCGGCAATCCATGTTTGTGCCCGGATTGCCGGTCAGCAGGTCGGTGTGCGGCACCTCGTCATCGAGGTCGATGATCAGCGTGTGTCCTTGGCATGCGAACATCTGGATCACCGCGTCCAGCACAATCTGGTCCGGCATATGGTCGTGACCGTCGCCGTCTGCGCCCATGTAGTCGATCTCAACGCGGAACGTCTCCGCGGCGGCTGCCAGGCCAAGGGCCCCTGCGAGCATCGCTGTGATGAAGCATCTACTTTTCATATTCAGTGTCCTTTCGTGATTTTGCGCAGCGTTAAAACGCCGCGCGCACGGGTGTTGGAATCGTGCGACCGCTTATTGCAGATTCACCAGAACCAACACCAGACCCTTTTCGTTCGCCGCGAGCGATGACATCGCTTTGCCAATCACCGCGCCATGGCAGCGATTTGGGTCTCCGGCCTTCATCGCATGTCCCGCCGAATCGCTTGTCGTCAGCATGTCGCCGATCTCGATGGCACCGGTGGACGTATCACACTTCACCCAGACGCGACCATTCATCGCGATCGGCGGATGATCTTCGCTGCCCGGCAGATTGCCGAGAATCGCACCCACCGGAATATCACCGGCACCGCTGACGACGCCCGCGACTTTCTTGTCGTACGCGCGTTCAGCAACACATAGCTGTCCCGGCGTCGTCGGATCGAGCACCATCACGGTCCCCGGCTCGGCGTCGCCGCGAACGGGGAATCGCTCCGCCATGTCCGCGCCGGTAATTTCGAGTACCGGCACCCGCACAATGCCACCGTCGTTGTTCAGGAAGAGCGTCGCCGTAGACCCATTGTCGCGCGCCATAATTTCGTTGTTATCGATGGTGATATTGGCACCGGTAACACTGCCAACAATGACGTAGCCACCGGAACCCGGCTCGACGTCCGTGCCGCCGGCAAACGTTGCGGGGCTGGAGAACAACGATGTACCGATCGACCAGAGCGCCTGTCCACCACCAAATGCACCGGAGCCGGCAAACACGCCGCCGTAACCGTTTGACGCATTCGCAGCACCAAAAACGCCCCACCACCCCGAGCCGCGTACGCCTGTGCCTTCGCTCGGATGATTATTGAGTCCATACACTGCGTTTCCCGGAGTGCCGGTCGTGCTGAGAATTTCACCGCGAACCGCGTCGCCGCCCCGCGCACGGAATACGCCCGCATCGCCGGTGCCGTCGTTCCAGATATTTGCCGCGTCACCGGTGGTGATGCAATACGTGGACTGTGCGTTATCTGCCTGTCCGGAACCGAAAGGTCCATCGAGAATCAAACGGCCGCCGCCGATGCTTACGACACCTTCGCTGTAAACGATCCCGGCGGCATTTTTCTGCCAGGGCTTCGTGGCATAAAGCGCATAAGGCGCAACGGTCAGTTCCTGCCGCGGGCTCAGCGTCGTATAGGCACCGCCCGCACCGGGGCGGACTTGAACTTCCAGCCAGCGCTGCTCGCCGTCGTAGAAGGTGCTGGAAAAGTTCAGACTGACGGTGAAAACGCCCTCCATCACGTCCACATCATCAAACGTCTGCGACGCGAGAATTGCACCGCCGCTGGCCGCGTCGCGCAGCCGGAAAACAAAGTCGTAGAGGCCGTCAGCCGGAGCAGTACCGTTGTCCAGCCGCCCCTGATAGGTAAACGAGCTGGTCAATGGCGTGGCAAGAACCGATGCGCCCAACGCGCCTGCGGACAAAAAAGTGCAGAACATCGAACGACGCGAAAACATTGCGATACTCCTTGTAGGGAAACTCACCCCGCAGGCGGAACTCCCGCCCCAGCGCTTCTAAATGAAGGAAACGAGAATCTATCCCCACGGCTTACGCGGGGATATACGATTTTTGTCCCTTGTTCGGCTGACACCGATGTTACTCCCGCCGATCAATTGCCAAGCCGAACCAGCCCAATCGGCGCGGTCAGCGTCATTGCGCGGCTGAACGTGGCGACGTTTCCCGCCGCCGCCGGATAACTTCCCGCAACGATCGCAACGGTCGATCCTGTGGGCGCAGAGGAAGCGACTTCCGACATGTTTCGGAACGCATTCAACAGCCCGCCGGTGCGAAGGAAATGCGGGCTGACGGCGTCCGCCCAGATGCGATTGGGCAGAAACGCTCCCATGCGATTTTCCAGCGGGTTATCCCCGAGCCACGTGCTTGAATTGTCGAAATCGGAAAGAACCGTGTCGCAGCCGCCGTTGGTATGGATTGCGATTGCGATGTCCAGGCTGTTCCAAATGACCGGACTTCCGGAATTCGCCGGCATCGTATCCACTTCGTGATCGATCGCATCGCCATCAACCAGACAATCATCACACGCGCCGGTATCCGTCTGCTGCGTCACATTGCGCGCATTGCAACTGAAATTGCAGTCCCCATCATCATCCCAATCACAACAGGGCGCGCCTGTCCCACCAGTTCCGGCGGGAAACGGATCGATGCCGTATCCGGTCACCCGAACGGTTTCCCCTTCCGCGGGCACGAGCGACGTCATGTGAAAAAACCCTTGTGCGAGCTCCGGGCGAAGCCCGGTGTTGCTGTTCGCCCCGACGCGAAACACCGCCCAGTCATCGCCTTCCCCATCCGACTCAAAACCCGTCACCGCGGTAACCGGATACTGATCGTTCGTGGATGCCGCGTTGGGCGCACCGTTCGAGTTGGAAATGGGCACGTTGTATTCCATCACGCCGGTGATGTTTCCGTCCGGCGTCCCGCAATGACCCGCTGTCAGTCCCGCACCATTGTGGACGAGCCAGCCGGTGCAGCCGCCGAAGAAGAGACGGCCGACGCGCGGATCGTTCGACGGCACGCGATCGTCCAGTTCGCCGCAGATGCTCGCCTCAATCACTGGCACCGGCGTCGCGTCGAAGTTCGCGAAATCCTCGGGATCGGCAACGAGCAATTGATCGATTTCGAAGAATACGCCGGTATCCCCGGGTGCCGCGTAAAGTTCGATCTGAACTTCATCTCCGTTGAAAATCGCCGAGGTATTCAACCATACTTCCATCGACCACGATTCGAGCTTCTGCCACTCGCCATCGCGCGGCGATGAGAGGATGAGATAACTGCCGCTTCCGAGATGGAATCTCGAGAAGTGAACCCGTACCCAAGGGGTATTCTCCGCCAGCACCGTCTGTACAAAAACAGGTTCGAGAATCTGATTCGCGACGATGTCCGTCGGCCCGTCAAATTGCGGAGACGCGATTTCGTAGGTTTCGGAAATGAGCTGGAAACCGTGTTCCGACTTTGCCAGCACTTCACCGCTGATCAGCGCCATCGCACATATGCCGAAGAATGCACGCATTGTAATGTCCTTTTCCGATGCGAAATCTATTGACCAATGACGACGATTCCGCTGCTGCCGGATCGTTTCAGATTCATGGCCCGACGGATCGTGAACTGCTCGTTGTAACTTCCGGGCGTGATGAACAGATCATCACCCGCCGTCACGGCAAACGTCGCTTCGTGTACGGTGTTGAACGGATTCGCGGCGGTGCCGCGCTCGTTCGCGCCGTTGTTTCCCGCGTCGCCGCCAAATCCGCCATTCACGACGCACGGGCTCGCGATAAAGTTGCTGCTGAGGAAGTAACGCAGATTCACGTATGCCAGATCAAATCGTCCGTATTGCGCATCCGTGCAATCTGAATTGTCCCCACCGGTAAGCGTGCCGCACGCGGTCGGAACTGTCGAGAATCGGCGACCCCGATGAACCGGGCATGGTAAAGCCGGAAAAATTCGCGATTTCCCAGACCTCGGCATCAAAGCAGTTCTGACCGTTCGCGTCGCAAAAAGTGTTCTCTGTTTCGTCGGTTTTAATCCCAAAGCTCATGCGCTTAAACGTGCCGCCGGGATGATGAATGCCGTACGACGGCTCATCGTCCTCCCAGTAGCCGCTGCTCCAACCCAGATACCAGTTCGCCGCCGGGGGCTGATTCAGGCCGAGCAGATTCCAGTCCGTCGGCGTGTGCCGTTTCAGGAGCAAGGACCCGTTGCTGCGCGGCAAAAAGTTGGGATTCGGCGGCGTGCCGTTGCACGTGGGTGTATCAAAGAACCACACGAACACCGTGTTGTTTGCCTGCGCCTGTCCCCCGTTTCCGCCGACGCAGTGGTTCGCTGTCATGACGAGCGGACTGAGATCCTCCGGACCGCGGTTCAGCAAAGCACCCGTACAATAAGTTGCGAGATTGCCATTGCTCGCGATGGTCGCCATCAGCGTCACCGAGCTCGCCTCATCCGCCCACGGCGGGTAACACGAAGCGTCTGCCG
>JBFWWY010000158.1:0-7275 GCA_050245935.1 Phycisphaerae bacterium
CAACCCAGTAAGGTTGGCGTAGACTGGGATCTTGCCCGGATGAATATCAATTTCTTTCAGGAACGCGGCGAACTTGGTTTGCGCGGCGTTCATGAATTTGCTGTGGAACGCGGCGGCGACGTTCAGCATCTTCGATGGCCAGCCGCGCGCGTCGCAGAGTTTGTTGAAATTCTGAATCGCTTCGCGGGCACCGGAGAGTGTGCTTTGCTCGGGACCGTTGCGGCTCGCGAGGACGACGTCGACTTCGGGGTCGTTGATGAGCGCGTCGATCTCTGCGGCAGGGGCCTGGACCGCGAGCATCGTGCCGCGATCGCCTTTCTCCTCACCCATCAGTGCGCCGCGGACTTTGCTGAGCATGCGGAGCGCTTCGTCGCCGATGCGGCCGGCGGCACGGAGCGCCGGGAGTTCGCCGAAACTGTGGCCGGCGGCGGCGTCGGGTTTGATATTGAAATATTCGAGGACGCGAAGCATCGCGAGGCTGACCGCGCCGAGCGCGGGTTGCGCGATTGCGGTATCGCGAAGCGTTTCGTCGTGTTGGGCTATGTGGACGGCGTCGCGCGTCGGTCGCGGATAGATCTGTTGCGACAGCAGCGCGTCGCCGCCGAAGATTGCGTCGGATTCCGCAATCGCGTCGTGTGCCTGCGGAAAGGTGCAGACGAGATCGCGAGCCATATTCGGATATTGCGCGCCCTGACCGGGGAAGAGAAAGGCGAGTTTGCCGGTTGCGGTCGCGGAGCCGAAGAAGATGTTTGGCAATTGCCAGGTTTCTTCTTTCGCTCTGGATTGCAATGCGTCTGCGGCCTGAGAGAGTAATGTCGGCAGGGATTTGCCGCGTTCGAGGACGATGATCAGACGTTGTGAATGCGCTGCGTCGAACTGCTCGCGGCTTTGTGCGGCACGCCAGGCGATTTCGGCGGCGGGCGTTTCCGTCTCCCACCCTGAAAGGGCGGGGCACCCCACATCAGAGCCGCGCCCGTAAGGAAGCGGAGGGGACGCTCCGTCGCCGGCCCCGCGCACACTCGTCGCGCAATCCCGCAATTTAACTGCAGACTGCCAACTCTGAAGTTTGGAGACCAGCTCGTCGCGCGAATTAGCGGAAAGTGCGATGATTTCGACTGCGCCGTCCCATGCCGGGGCGCGATGTTTTGCTGGATATTCTTCGACGATCGCGTGGAAATTACTCCCGCCGAAGCCGAACGAGCTGACGCCGGCGCGGCGGGGTTTGTTTTCCTTGGTGAACCAGGGTCGCGCTTCGGTCGCGAGATAGAACGGGCTCTCGTCGATCTCGAGTTTTTCGTTGGGCTCATCGACTTTGATCGTCGGCGGAATGACCCGATGCTGCAGCGCGAGAACGGCTTTAACGAGGCTCGCGACCCCCGCGGCGGCTTTCGCGTGACCGATCTGGGATTTCACGCTGCCGATCGCGGCCCATTGTTTCTCGTCGGACGCCTCGCGATAAACATTCTTGAGCGCTTCGAACTCGACTGCGTCGCCGACCTTTGTGCCGGTGCCGTGGGCTTCGACCATGCCGACCGATGCGGGAGACACTCCGGCGTCCGCGTAGGCATTCCGCAGACATCGGGCCTGGCCTTCGGCGCGGGGCGCGTAAATGCTCTGTGAGCGGCCGTCGCTCGATGTGCCGAGACCCTTGATAACTGCGTAGATCTTGTCGTTGTCGCGCTCTGCGTCTGACAGACGCTTGAGGACGAGCATGCCGATGCCTTCGCCGAGGACGGTGCCGTCGGCTTTCGCGTCGAACGGCTTCGCGTCGCCGGTCTTCGACAGGGCCTGCGTTTTCGCGAAGCACATGAACATGAAAATATCGTTGAACGTATCGACGCCGCCGGTGACCATCATGTCGGCGCGGCCGGTCTGCAATTCCATCATCGCGAGATGCAGCGCGGAGAGCGAGCTGGCGCACGCCGCGTCGACGACGCAATTGGTGCCGTGAAGGTTGAGGCGGTTGGCGATGCGGCCGGCGACGACATTCCCGAGCAGGCCGGGGAAGGAATTTTCCTGCCAGCCCACGTATGAATTCGCGATGTTGCCGACGACCTGATCGGCGATGTTCGGATCGATGCCGGCGTCAATCATTTCGCGGCGCCAATGCGGATGGCCGAGGCGGGCGCCGAGCGGGATGATCATTTCGAGCGCGCCGGTGACGCCGAGGGTGATGCCGACGCGGCTGCGATCGATGTTCGTGCGGGCAGGATGCCCGCACTCCCCGGTGCGGCGGCTCGTGCCTTCAGCATCGCGGGTAGGGAATCCGGCGTCATTTAATGCTTGCTCGGCGACGACGAGGCCGAGTAATTGGGCAGTGTCGACGGCTTCCAGCGTCGCGGGCGGGATGCCATAGGCCATCGGGTCGAAATCGGTGGCATCCAGAAATCCGCCGCGGGTGCAGTACACATGGTCGGGGGTCTTCGGATCCTGGTTGAAGTAGTCGTTGCGCTGCCAGTGGGAAGGGGGGACGTCGCGGATGGCGTCTTCGCGACGGCGGATGAGTCGCCAATAGTCTTTGAGCCCGCGCGCATCCGGGAACAGGCACGACATACCGACGATGGCGATAGGATCCCGCTGATTGGCGGCGGTTTGCGTCATCCAATGCTCACTTTAGTGCAACGGAGCGGGCAGGGCCGATCGAACTACAATTCGCGCGGGATGTACCGGGAACATTCCGACGGGACTGCCACGCCCTGCGCACGTAAGCAGTTGATTCGCATCAGTTTGGCCGCGCCATTGAGTATATTCCGGGCAATTGTAACGGCTGTGCGATTTTCGGGAAGTTCCAGAAAAGTTCCTTTTACCCACTCGTTGAATGCGCCCATCGCGGGGCCGCACCACACCTGATAGTCCTGCTGGCGGTCGGCAATGCCGGCGTTCGCCCACGTTGACGACTGGCCGAGGTACGAGCGGAACACCAGCGCCATTTTGTGGCGCGGGTCGCGCTCGGCCCGCGCAATTTGTGCGGGGTCGCGGGTCTTGAAAAAGCGCTTTGTGCTGTCCCACGTTTCCTCCAGCGTGCCGCGAAAGTAATCGCGTTCGAGCGTGGTGCGGACAGTGGCGGGGATTTCCTCCAAGGCGCGGTGCGTGCGGTAGAGCTCGTATAGCTTTTTGCCGCGCATCGCGAACATCGTGCCGCGCTTGAGAACCTGCACTTGCACGCCCATCTCAAACATATCGGCGGCGGGGGCCATGATGACGTCGGCTTGTTGCGCGTCGGCGAGCATTTTGCGCACGATGTCGGATGTGCCGGCCTCTACGCAGGATTGATTGACCGAGCCGGTGAGGATATATGCGGCACCCATCGCAAAGGCGGCAGCGGCGGATTCGGGGGTCGAAATGCCGCCGGCAGCGCCGACGCGGGGCGGTGCGTCGTATTGATTTTTCTGCTGAAGGTTGTCGCGGAGTGCGATCATCGTGGGAATCAATGCGAGAGCGGGGCGGTTGTCGGTGTGGCCACCGGAATCGGCCTCGGCCGTGAGGTCGTCGCACATCGGCATCGTGGACGCAAGCGTTGCCTGCCGCTCGGTGATCTCGCGAGACGCGACGAGATCGCGCAGCATTTTTTCCGGCGGCGGGCTGAGGAATTTTGTCGCGACTTCGGTGCGGGAGACTTTTGCAACGACGCGATTCGCCGCGAATACGCGGCCGATTTCTTCACGCAGGCCCAATACGCGAAAGCGCACGACGTGCGGTGTGAGCCCCAGATAGGCCGACGCGCTGACGCAGCGCACGTTTTTGCGCAAATACAGATCGACAGTGGCCTTTTCGAGTTGCGGGTCGTGCGGGCTGTGGATGAGATTCGAGCCGTAGGGGAGTTCTCGCAGCGCGCTTTGGATTTCATTGATCGATGATTCGATCTCGGGCAGGTCGAGTCCCGCCGCCCCGAAGAAGCCGAGCATTCCGCCGCGGGCCATTTCGATCACCAGCCGCGTCGATGCGATGCCGTTTGCCATCGCGCCTGCGACATAGGCATAGCGGAGGCCGGAGGCGGCGCGAAAGGCGGGATCGCCGAGCTGTTCCGCGGGCATGGGTGGGACATACGCAAGGAGCGGTGCACCGGCTGAGTCGCTGGTCTGGCCAATGGATGCCTCGCCATGATTTGTCAGTCCAACGTCGTTGCCGGCCGCAATCGCGAATACGGGTTGGTCAAGTTGTTCGAAAACGGCGCTCCACCCGTCCCGGTTCGTATGCGATTCGCGGCTTGACCCGTCCCAACGGCCAATTCTGCTAAATTCTTTGTTCATATCTCTTTAACGCACTTCTTCAGAGCCGGGCCGTCGCGGCCCGAAGGTCTGTGATGCAGCAGCGCGATCATTCTATCCGGTAGGTGTCGCACTTCGGTTGCCGTGTATGAATCGCTGGCACGAGCGAGAAAAGGATACACGCAACGTGCGGTTGTTAAAAACGAGGTTTTCACTTCCAAAGTCGTGAATTGTGGGGGACGCCAAGCGGGTCCGTTCGCGTTGGTTTTCGGGGAGCGTGGAACTTTTCTTGTCACGGCTCGGCGGGAGCCTCGCCCTCCCATTCTTGGCGGCTCGGCGGGAGCCTCGCCCCTCCCCCTTTTTTTGCGGCTTGGCGGGAGCTTCGTCCTGACTCATTGCATTTCGGCTGGACGTAATTTTTGTTGAAAACTGAAAACGACCTGTAAGCCAGATGAACGAACTTCGTTTGTTGATTAGGTCGGAGCGAGCGCCGGGATGGCCGACCGTAAAGCCGTATGAGTTGTGATTTCAGGCTCGTTGCGAACAAAGGCGTAACGATCGAGCGCGGCGCTGCGCCGTCACTTTCGAAGGAGAAAATGGATGAAACGGAACCTCGCGATTCTTTTGTTGGCGGCGATTGGCTTGTCGCTGAATGCGTTTGCAGGCACGCCGATCAGCACCGAATTCACGTATCAGGGCGTTTTAAACGATGGCGCGCTGATGGCGGACGGGAACTACAATTTGCAGTTCAGGCTTTACGACTCGGTTTCGGGTGGGTCGCAGATTGGTTCAACCATCACGTTGAATTCTTATCCCGTAGCCGACGGCCTCGTGACCGCCGATCTTGACTTCGGCATCGGCGCGTTTTCAGGAGACAAACGTTGGCTGCAGATTACCGTCAACGGCAATACGCTTTCGCCGCGCCAGCCATTGAACGCCGCGCCGTATGCGTTGTTTGCGATGAACGCGCCCGGCGGCAGCGGACATTGGAATCTGAATACGACCACGGGGAACATCTATAACAACAACAATGGCAACGTCGGTATCGGCACTTCGTCTCCTCAGTTCACGGCGCACGTTCGAAAATCAGTTCCAGGTACCGGAACGCAACCTCCTGCCACACTCGGGTTGCAGTGGACGCCGTCGGTTATTGGAGGGGGTGCCGGGGATTGGATGTACTTCCGGGTTGGCGGCTCAGGGATTATTCCAGTGGGGGCCGATGGATCGCACATTGTGCGTGAAGGCGGCACGAAGCTGCACTTTTCCGCCGAGCCCGCATTTAACGACAGTATTGCAGACTATGACATGCAAATGACACTCAACGAAGACGGCTATCTCGGGCTGGGAGTTACGGACCCGGAATTTCCGCTGGACGTGAAGGGTCGCGCCCGCATTCGACAACTGAACAGCAGTTTGGGGACCAGCGCGGGCATCTGGCTGTGGCAAACCGTGCCAGGGGCAGATCGCGCATTTGTGGGAATGCAGACTGACGATCAAGTCGGCTTTTATGGTGTAGACGGCGTCGGCTGGGGGTTTGTTATGAACCGAATCTCGGGCAACGTTGGCATCGGCACGACCGCACCGGCGGCAAAGCTGCACGTCAATGGTGGAACAGACTCCAGCATCGGCGGCGGCGGCTACATCGTGAGCGGCAGCACGACGGGACTGAATATCTCCATCGACAACAATGAAATCATGGCGCGTAACAACGGTGCGACGTCAACGCTGTTTCTGAACAACGACGGAGGCGCGGTGCGGGTGCCGGTGCTCGAGATTACAGGTGCGGACCTCGCGGAAAAATTTCCGACCAGCGATGAGGTCAAGCCGGGGCAGGTGGTTGAGATCGATCCTGAGAATCCGGGTCAGTTGCGTTTGGCCCGCGATGCGTACAGCCCCCGCGTCGCCGGTATTGTCAGCGGTGCGAACGGCTTGCCTGCGGGAACGATTCTCGGTCATCTGGAAGGCAGCGAAGATCATCCGGCGATTGCACTTTCGGGTCGCGTCTGGGTGCAGTGCGACGCTTCCAACGGCGCCATCCGGGCCGGCGATCGTCTGACGACCTCCGCAAACGCAGGCTTCGCGATGAAGGCAACGGATCGTGATCGTGCCGACGGTGCGACGATCGGCAAAGCCATGACCGAACTTGAAAGCGGCAACGGCATGGTTCTGGTTCTCGTCAATCTTCAATAGTTCGGCGGTTGCGCCGGGCACACGTTCTGAAGAGGAGCTTGGACCATGAAAACCAGGATCAATTCTCGCGCGATCGCGTTGACCATGTTTCTCGCCGTGCCCAGCGTGGCACAATTCGCGGTGGGACCCAAACGCCCCTCGCAGTTCACGAAGAGCGATGCGGCGGTCGCCGAAGCCATCGATGGTGTGCGCGTGCCTGCCGAACTGGCGTCGGTTGCGCGCCAGTCTTTCGTGCGACCGGGAATGGATGTCGTCGTCGAGCGATTTGAATTGCCGGCGACCACGCCGCGACCGGCCGCGACCGGCGAAAGCCACAGCGCGATCGCGGGCTATGTGGAAGCCGCGCCGGAAGGCTTGCTTGATAGCGCCACATGGCAGGCATCACAAGATGGCACCAGGGTGTATGCGGCAGTGCTTGTGTCGCCGGACGCGAAGGCCCTCCGTGTTCGGTTCAGCGAACGATTTCCGGCGGAAATGTCACTGTTTGTGTACGACCCGGAAACCAATCGTGCGTTTGGTCCGTACAGTGCACTCGATCGCGATGAAAACGGCGACTGGTGGTCGACCATCATCTTCGGCGATTCCATCGGCTTGTTGTTCGAGATGCCGGCCGGGACCGCGCCCGAAGCGCGGCTGCCGGCGATTACGGGCGTGGCTTATATCCATGAGCCGCCGCCCGCTGCGACTGCGCTCCTGGGCAGTTGTACGGCGGCAGACGCTTCGTGTTACCCGCCGTGGGCGGATGAGGCGAGCTCGGTGACGCTGATGGCGACCATCGCGAGCAATGGCAATCTCGCAACTTATTGTACGGGTGCTTTGCTGAACCGCGGTCCGGTGGATCTCAGTCCGCTCGTCATGACAGCGATCCTCTGCGTCG
>JBFWWY010000159.1:0-7272 GCA_050245935.1 Phycisphaerae bacterium
CAACTTCGGCCGTCACTCGTGGCTTATTTCGTTGCGAAGACGATCAGCAGAATGAGGTTCAGCAGCGCGCTGACGCCGAAGAGGACCCAGAGAAGGATGGTCAGGTTGCTGGTGCCGCCGCCGGTGGAGCGGACGTGGTGAGGGCGCGGGTAGTCGTCGATGGATTCGCCTTGGGAGAGCGTGGCCATCGCGTCGCTGTCGAGTTTTTGGGAGGCATACTTCGGCGCTTTGCCCTCGCTGAGCAGTTTCAGATCGACCAGAAGGTCCGTGGCGCTGGAGTAGCGTTGGTCGCGGCTCTTGGCCATCAGCTTTTCGATCATCGCGCCGCAGCCGGCCGTCAGCTTGGTGTTCAAATGGTCCGGAGGCGTCACTTCCTCTTTCAAGTGTTTGTGCATGACGGCGGCGGGGGTCGGGCCTTCGAACGGCACGCGGCCGGTTACCATGTGATAAAACGTGCCGCCGAGCGAGTAGAGGTCGGCGCGGTGGTCGATGTCGACCTCCCCGCGAATCTGCTCGGGACTGATGTAGTACGGCGTGCCGTAGGCGCGGCCGGCTTCAGCCATCGCGGCTTCGAGGTCCGTCGTCTCGCGCGCCAGACCCATGTCGGCGAGCTTCGCGACGCGCTCCGGCGTGAGCATGATGTTCTTGGGTTTGACGTCGCGGTGAATGAAACCGCGCTCGTGGGCGTGCTGGAGGGCTTCGGCGATTTGGCGGATGATGTTGATGGCTTCGACTTCGCCGTAGATATTTCCGCCGGCAAGTTCGTCATACACGGTGCAGCCTTCGACGAATTCCATGACGAAGTAGTGAAAACCGCCGGCTTCGCCGACATCGATGGCTTGCACGATATTATTATGGTTGAGCTTCGCAGCAGCCCGGCCTTCGCGATAAAAACGCTGCACGAATTCCGGATTCTGGCTGAGCCGTTTCGGTAAGACCTTTACGGCGACGGTGCGGTCGAGGCTGATCTGCTTGGCCCGATAAACAACGGCCATGGCACCGGCACCTACTTTTTTCTGAAGTTGGTAGCCGGGGATTTGCTGGGCTGGGCGGTTGCCGGACTCGTCGTTCCCGCCTTGCAGTCGACCCAGTTGCGTGCGAGTGAGAAAGCCGAGATCAACCAGGATGTCGCCCAAGGGTCGGGGGCGACCATTGTTGACGAGCTGGCTGCGGTGATCGGACGCAGTTTGCAGTTCCTGTTCGGTGACGTACTGGCGTTCCAGCGCGGCGCGACAGAGCTGCGTATCCTCAGATGACTCGGACAAGGATCTGACCTGCTTCCTGTTCGAAGGCTTCGGAAAACCTGACTGGCCGATAGAGCGGTGCATTCTAGTGAGGGTTACCCATGTTTTTCAATTGTTCGGAATAGGGATTGCTGAGTCTGTTGTTTCATTGGAAAATCATCGTTCCTGTTCACAACGATGCCACGCCGTGGTTCAACCCGCCTGCGTATTCCCGGACGCCGCCACCGGAGTTTCGCTAAGTGTTTAGAACAAAGATTGTTAGCGTCGCATTCCCGTTGCTGCTGATATTTCAAGGCGGAGCACGGTTGGCGCTTGGTCAGACCTCCCCGTTAACCGACGAAGAAGTTCAAAATGCGGTTTCCAGGGCCGTGAAGTGGCTTCAGGAGAACATCAACGAGAATGGGCACTGGGACCGGGGGGAGTACAGCAGCGGCAATCGCGAGTGGGGCGGCGACACTGCACTGGTTTGCCTGGCGCTCCTCTATGCCGACGAATCTCCAAACGCCGAATACCTCAGCAAAGCCCTCGATTGGCTTGCAAATCAGCAATTGACAGGCACTTACGCAGTTGCGTTGCGTGCGCACGCCCTTTCCCGCGTGGGCCGCGGTCGCTTTGACGGTGTGATCCGGAATGACTTGCGCTGGCTGATTCGTGCCGCCGGACCGCCGAATTCGCCGAATGAGGGTGCCTATGGCTACGTCGAAGACGATTCGCGCGGAAATTGGTGGGACAATTCCAACAGTCAGTACGGCGTGCTCGGTGTCTGGACGGCGACGGAGGTGCTCGCCGATCCGGGCAATCTCAGTAGCTATTGGGATTCTGTACGCGATCACTGGCTCAAAACGCAGCTATCCGACGGGGGCTGGTCGTATCGCGGGGAGCAGACCGCGACGGGGAGCATGACGGTTGCGGGTATTGCGACGCTTTTCGTGGTGCTGGACCGGCTCGAAAGTCCCTCCGGGCGGATAACTGAAAAACTTCGCGACTCGTTGAACGCGGCCCTGGACTGGCTCGGCCGGGAGTTCACGCCCAACAATCCAAACGGGCCCGGCCAATGGCGGTATTACTATCTTTACGGCGTGGAGCGCGCCGGCCGCGCCAGCGGGTTCAAGTATTTTCGAACGCGGGACTGGTTTCGAACGGGGGCGCGGTTTCTGGTCGACGAGCAGGAATCCACCGGTGCATGGGGCGGTGATGATATCGGCAGTCAGCGCAACACTGCCTTTGCGCTGATGTTTCTCTGCCATGGTCGCGCTCCGCTGTTGTTCAATAAGCTGGACACCAGCGATGACTGGGCGTCGCGTCCGCGCGACGTGGCTGGTTTGACCTGGTATGCACAAACTGCCCTGGAGCGTCTGCTGAACTGGCAAATTGTGACGCTCGACGGAACCTTGACAGACCTTCTGGAAGCACCGGTGCTGTACTTCAGTGACCGGAAGGATTGGAAACCTTCGAGCGCCGAAGTGCAAAAAATCCGCGAATACTGTCTGCGCGGCGGCCTGCTCTTCGGCGTGGCGGAAAACGGCAGCGAGAATTTTGTGGCGAGCTTCAAGGCGCTCGCAGAAGCGGCATTTCCGGAGTACCGGCTGACCGGGGTCTCGCAGGATCATCCCTTGTTTTCCGGCGGCGTGCAGTTTCCCATTGAGGATCCGCCGCTCATGCTGGAAGTGCACAACGGCGTGCGATCGCTGATGCTGCTTTCGACACGCGATCTGGGTAATGTCTGGAGTCGCTTTCGAACGAATGGCGCATTGGCAATGCGCTATCAACTCGGTGTCAATGTCTACCTGTATGCAACGGACCGGCGGATCAAAACGAGCCGCCTGCAGAGCAACATCATTCAGGAAAAGCCTGTCGAAACGAGGCGCACGATTCGGGTGGGACGTGTGCAGCACAGCGGCGACTGGTCAATCGAACCTTATGGCTGGGTGCGGCTGGCGGCCTATCTGCACAATGAGACCGGAACGCGACTGCTGGTTTCGACGGATGTGGACGCATCGCATTCGAGCTTGCGGGAACAATTTGATGTGCTGCACATGACGGGAACAACATCGTTCGAATTAACTCAGGACGAAATGCAGGGTTTGCGGCGTTTTCTGACGGCCGGCGGCGTGCTGATCGCGGATGCGGCAAGCGGATCCCAGGCCTTCACCGAATCGTTCGAAGCGGCCTTCACCCAGATTCTGAAAACCGAGCCGGTGCTGGTACCCGAAAATGCCGCTTTGCTGACCGGATCCGGTCTGCCCGACGCCGTCGACCTGGCCGGCACCGGTTATCGCCGCAGCGCGCGACAGCGCGCAAGCCTGATTCGCGATCGGCCGGCGTTGCGGGCGTATTCGCTCGGCGGGCGGATGGCCGTGATCTATTCGCCATTGGATTTGAGCGCGGGATTGCTCGGTACGGAGATTTTCGGGTGCGCGGGGTATGAGGCCGAAAGCGTGCTTCACATCATGAGAAATCTGCTGCTCTACAGTTCCCTGTCGTCCATCGAGCAGTCGCGAATTTCGGCGGACTCCTGAATGCCAGTGGCGAAAAGTAAGGTCTTCGTCACAAAAGTATGCAACAACGCCACGACGTTGAGCATCGGAAGTCGGGACGTGGGCGCTGCCGCTTTACGCGATTGTGCTGCGACGGTTGTGAGGTTAAGGCGGTTCAAGTAACGTCGCGTTTCAGAATGCAATCAGACAGGAAGAATTCGCAGCGCACGGCGCGGCACGTTGGAGCATGATACATGAATGTTGAAAAGGTCATCATCATTGGTTCGGGGCCGGCAGGATTGACTGCGGCGATTTATGCGGCGCGCGCTGCGTTGAATCCGCTGATGTTCGAAGGTTTCAATGCCGGGGGATTGATTCCCGGCGGCCAATTGATGTTTACCACAGACGTCGAGAATTATCCCGGCTTCCCCGAAGGCGTGATGGGACCGGAGATGATGCAGAAATTCCGCGAACAGGCGGCGCGGTTTGAAACAAGATTCATTACGGAGGACGTGACCGAAGTCGATTTCTCGACACAGCCGTTCAAAGTGAAAAGTCTCGGGCATGAGGCGCAGGCGCACAGCATCATCATTGCAACGGGCGCGCGGGCGAACTGGCTCGGACTGGAAAACGAACAGCGGCTCGCGAAGTCCGGCGGCGGCGTCTCGGCATGTGCCGTGTGCGATGGCGCTTTGCCCGCCTTTCGCAATCAGGAACTGATTGTCATCGGCGGGGGTGACTCCGCGATTGAAGAGGCGAGCTACCTCACGAAGTTTGCCGGCAAGGTGTACATCGTGCATCGGCGCGATGAGTTTCGCGCAAGCAAGATCATGCAGGATCGCATCTTTAAGTTGCGCGATGAGGGTAAGGTTGAGATCTTGTGGAATACCGTCGTTGAAGACGTGCTCGGCGCGGAGTTTATTACCGGCGTCAAACTGTACAACAATATGGAAGAGCGCCGCTGGGACCTGCCGGTGAAGGGGATGTTCCTCGCGATCGGGCATACGCCGAATACGGAGCTGTTCGTGGGCAAGATCGACCTGTTGCCGAATAAGTACATTAAGCTGCAGCATCCCGGAAAGACGGACACGAGCGTGGCGGGGGTCTTCGCTTCCGGCGACGTTGCGGATTTCACGTATCGGCAGGCGGTGACGGCAGCCGGGACCGGATGCATGGCGGCGCTCGATGCGGAGCGCTGGCTGGCGGAGCATGTGGGGGAATAGCGGTTTCAGTTGCGGTGCGCGGCGATTTCGTTGACCCCGCAATGTTACGCGAGCGTTTTGCTGTAGATGACCTTCGCATCGTCGGGTGCGTAGAAGTCCGGCAGGGTAGCGACCCGCGCGTACTGCTGGGATTCGTAGAATTTCCGCGTGGGAATGTAGGCGTCGCGGCCGGCGGTGTCGATGTAGATGCGCGTGCCGCCTACTTCGCGGACCGCGGCTTCTGTTGCAGCAAGCAGTTTCTTGCCGAGGCCGGTGCCCTGACAATCCGGCTCGACGGCGATCCAGTACAAATCGAAACTCGCAAGCGTACACGCGATCGGGCCGTAACAGGCATAACCCACCACCTTACCTTCGCGTTCCGCGATCAAAAATGAGTAATCGGAGGCGTTGCCTTTGTCGGCGGCGTCCTGCGCCAGCTCGGCGGCGATGTCGACCTCGGCGGGCGTGAACATGTTGGTTTGCGCCACGATGGTGCGGATTGCGGCGACGTCGGACGTACGGACGTCAGCGCGGAGTTGGATGGCTTCGGAAGCTAATTTATTCGATGTGGTTGTCATCTACGGTTGCTCTTTGCGTAATGCGGCGCACGCACGATTCGACTTGCACTCCGCGTCCCGGCCCGCCGCTTGGCGCGGGGGGTTCGGATTGTAAGGTAATGCTCGGCGCGACAATGATGCTCCTGCTGTCTGCTGTTTCAGTGCACCGGCGAGACGCCGATGCTCCCCTTACCTGGCTCTCCTGTTCGCGTGATTCGGCCGCGGTGCGCGGATCGGTTCTTCGTCGGCGGTCTGGCCGGCGACGAGACCGATGAAGAAGTTTTTCGCGTTCACGCCGAGCGTGCGTGTGCGGTAGCCGCCTTCCTGCACGACGAGCGTGGGTAACCGTAGGGCGCCGATCATTTTTCCGTTTGCTTCGAAATCCTTCGGGCCGAGCGTCCATGTGCCGGTGGGGTCGCCCTTCGCGGGATCGAGCCCGAAGGCGACGATCAGAAAGCGCGGCTCGAACTTTTCGATTCTGTTCAGCGCTTTCCTGAGTGCCTTGCGATAGCGCTCCGGGTCGATCGTTTCCGGCAACGGAATGTTAAGGTTGTAGCCCTTGCCGGGACCGTCGCCGGTGTCCTCTTCGAACCCGCTGAAATAAGGGTACGCAAAGCTCGGATGCCCGTGAATCGAGACGGTCAGCACGTCCGAGCGTTCGTAGAAGATTTCTTCCTGACCGTTGCCGTGGTGATAGTCGATGTCGAGGATCGCGACGCGGCCGTGCAGCGTCAAGTATTGCGCGGCAATGCCAGCGTTGCAAAAATAGCAGAAGCCGCCGAACGATTTACGCTCGGCGTGGTGTCCGGGCGGGCGCACCAAGGCATAGGCAAGGCGCTCGCCTTTCAGCAATTCGTCCGCCGCGGTCAGCGTGCAGTCCACGCCGCGCTTGGCGGCGGGATACGCGTTGTTGTTCAGCGGGGTGAACGTATCGATACAGTAATACCCGGCGCGGACGGTTAGCTCCTTCGGCGGGCGCGACTGGTTGCGAATCGGAAAGACGTAGGGGTAGACCGATTTGCCGGGACCAACGGTCGCGCAGGCGCGCTGGAGATAATTCACCAGATCGTCGGCGTGAATCGCGCGAATGTGGCGTTCGCCGAAATCGCGCGGCTTGACGGTGTGAAACAAACCCGTCGGCTGAATCTCTTTGAGGATTGCGGAAATGCGTGCCGGCGCTTCGACATAACCGCGTTCTTTGATGTGGTGAATATCGTGTTTGTCGTTGATCACGAGCGCAATCACGGGATGGACATTGTTGCCCGGTACGATCGGATCATGCTGCTCGACAGGGACATATTTCGGCGCGCGAACCGCGACCGGATCATCCCTGAACGAGGACACCACCTCGTTAATATACTGCGGCGTACAGATGTCGCCGTATTTGCGTTCGAGGATTGCGCGAACGATTGTTTTTGCGTCTTCGCGGCGAAGCGGCTTGCCGGTGTCGAGGTCATCGTACATCAGGTAGGGCAGATCGAGCTGGCCTTCCGAAATCGGCAGGTCATATGCATTGCCGACCAACGGGCGGACGCCGAAGTTTTCGTAAAAGCGCATCCGGGCGGCATTTTGTTTCAGGATCGCTTTGTCGGCGACTTTTTCCGGCTCGTCCGGCGGACATTCAAAAAAAAGGCCGCGTGTCGGCGGATTTGAGGCGGCCTCCTCGCGCAGTCTCGCGTAGAGCGCGCCGCCGACGCCACCGGTGCCGCGCAGGCTGGCGGCAATGTAATCGAGAAACCAGAACCCAATGCGCGGTTCGAGCGAAACGAGCGCGAAGCCGCTGATCCGGGCC
>JBFWWY010000160.1:0-7270 GCA_050245935.1 Phycisphaerae bacterium
AATGCACAAAGCCGGAACGTCCGCCTGGCATTCCCGCGGACAATTCCGGCCCGATGTCGCGAATTCTCGCTCATATCACTCGATTCTCTCGACGCCTACGCACCGGTTCCCGGCCCCGGCGGCATTCGTGTCAGGACTTTATCCACCAGACCGTACGCGACGCTTTGCTCCGCGTCCATCCAATTGTTGCGATCGCAGTCTTTGGTGATCGTGTCGTAGTCCTTGCCCGTATGCTTCGCCAGCACCTTGTAAAGCTGCTGCTGCGTCCGCATCATCTCGTCCAGCTCGATCTGCAGGTCGCTCGCCGGCCCGCGCGCCCCGCCCAGCGGCTGGTGAATCATCACGCGCGAATGCGGGAGTACGTAGCGTTTGCCTTTCGTCCCCGCGGCGGTCAGCACCGCCGCCATGCTCGCCGCTGCGCCCGTCACATAAGTCGCGACGTCGCACGGAATGAACTGCATCGTGTCGTAGATGCCCATCCCGCTGTACACCGACCCGCCCGGCGAATTGATATACAGGTGAATGTCTGCTTCGCGATCTTCGTTCGCGAGAAACAGCATCTGCGCGACGATGACATTCGCAAGGTCCGACGACACTTCATCGCCGAGGAAAATAATGCGGTCTTTCAGCAACCGCGAATAGATGTCGTACGCGCGCTCGCCGCGCCCTTCTTTCTCAACCACGATCGGAATCAGGTGATTGCTGCTCATATTTCTGCCGCTCCGTCACGGATTTTGCAAGGTTTCATTCTTCGGTAGGGGCGTCGCGCCCGTACTTCTCGGTGTCGCTCGTCCAGCGAATACACCCACTGGTGCCGCCTATTTCTTGCCCGCCGGTGCGTGCTCCAGAATCTCGTCGATCAACCCGTATTCCTTCGCTTCGTGCGCGTCCATGTAGCGATCGCGCTCGATATCGCGTTCGACGGCGTCCGTCGACTTACCCGAGCATTCCGCGAGAATCTCGATCATCGTCTTTTTGACCTTGATGATCTCGGTCGCCTGAATGCGCATGTCCGAAGCCTGTCCGGTGACGTACCCCCACGGCTGGTGAATCATCACCTTCGCGTGCGGCAGCGCGAACCGCTTGCCTTTTGTGCCCGCCGCCAGAATCAGCGCCGCGCCGCTCGTCGCCGAGCCGATGCAATACGTCGCGATATCACACCGCAGAAACTTCATCGTGTCATAAATTGCCAGCGTGTCATCGATATGACCACCGGGACAATTGACGTAAAGCTGCAGGTCCGCATCGCGTTTCGCGGCTTGCAGATAAAGCATGCTCTTGATGACGTGTGAGCAGACCGTGCTGCCGTTGACGGTAATGCTGGGATCCAGCGGTAAATCCAGGAAAATGATCCGCTCTTCGAGCAGAAGCTCATTCAACCCCATCTGGCGGAAACGCTGCATACTGCCCTGCGCCCGCGGCCGATCGGGGTAATACGGCACGTTCATGAAGCCTCCTTTGCTTGCTTCGACACCCTGATTATATCGGGCGCAGCCGATCCGTGACTGAAACGGGACTTCACGCACATCGCGATGACCGAGTCCCCGACCTATGAGCACAAAAAGCGGGCATCGGTGCCCGCAGATTCGCGACGAAACAAGGAGAAAATTGCGCGTTTCGCAGGCAAACCCGCAATCTTCACGCTTATTCTTTTTTCTTGGTTGACTTCTTCGTTGTTTTCTTTTTTGTCGATTTCTTGGCGGCCGATTTCTTCTCGTCGGATTTCTTCTCAGAATCGTCTGATTTTTTCGTCTCAGCCTTTTTCGTGTCGGCTTTCTTGCTCTCCGACTTCTTCGCGTCCGCGTCGTTCACTTCCACGAACTTCGCGTCCTCGAGAATCTTTGCCACCGACTTGTCCTGCTGAATCTGCACCGCAAGTTGCATCAGCAGCCCTTCCCGCTGCAGATCGTCGCGCACACGATCGAAGCGACGTCCGTAACGACGGGCAATCCGCGCAATCTCGGTATTCACTTCTTCGTCCGTGACGCGAACACCGAGCTGCTCCGCGACTTTCTCCAGGATGAATTGCAGCCGCAATTCGCGCTGGACCTGCTCCTTTGCCGAGGTACGCAATTCGTCGATTTTGGCCTCGATGTCGCTTTCGGGCATCCCGCGCTGGTTCAGATCAATGACCGATCGCATGACCGCGCGGTCCGTCTGCCGTGCCGAAAGCTGTTCGGGAAGTTCGATATCGACCTTTTCCAGCAGATAATCGAGAACCTGTTCGCGCTTCGCGCGCTCGATCAGGTCGTTGCGCTCCGACTCAAGATCCTCGCGCGTGAAGTCGCGGAGTTCCTTTTCGCTGGATACGCCCATCTGTTCCGCGAGCTTGTCCATGCTGATCGGTTCGAGTCGCTTGATCTCGTGAATCTCAAACTCGAACGTCGCACTCTTGCCCCGCAGATCGGCCCGCTCGTAATCATCCGGAATCGTGCACTCCGCTTTGATCTTCGAACCGACCTTCGCACCTTTAAGCTGCTGATCAAGCTCCATCAGCGGAATGCCGTCCAGTCGCGTCGGCCGCACGCCGAGCTGGAGGTTGGCTTCGCGTTTCACCTCTTCGCCGTCGCAGCGCAAGATGACGTCTGCAATCAACATATCGTCGTCGGTCGCGGACCCGTCTTTGACAGGCACGAAGCGACCCTGGATTTTCCGCCGCCGCGTTAGCGTGTCATCGACCATCTCGTCCGTAATTTCAACGACCGGCGTCTTCACTTCGACGCCTTTCAGTTCCGGCAACTCGAAGGCCGGCTTGACCTCAACTTCGCACGCATACTCGAAATCGCCCTCTTCGGGCAGTTTGAGCTGGGTCAGGGCCTCATTGAAGTCCATCAGCTTGACGCCTTCGCCGGTGTCGATCCGGAAAAGCGGATCGCCGAGAACGTCAAGCTCGTTCTTCTCCGTTGCGGCCATATACGACTGCCCGACGACGGAAGTCTTCAGGGAATCGCGGATATTGGAGCCGTAGCGCTTCTGAATCAGCTCACGCGGCGCGCGCCCTTTTCGGAAGCCCGGGACAAACGCATCGCTCACGAAGTCGTCGAACTGCTCTTCAATCTGCTCGCCGATAATCGAAGCGGGCACGGTTACCGTCAGCGTCTTCCGCAGAACGCCGGCATCCTCCACCTTGGCCTGCACCGATTCCTTCAGCTTTTCGAGCAGACTCTCCGCTCGCTTTTCGGCTTTCTCGCGCAATTCCGGCGATTCCATCGCATCGGCTACACCCGGCACTTCCATGCCCATCTCCAAATCGCTCTACAGTAGTGTTAGTCAGTTCAACAATCCGAACCCGTCTTCCCGCCGACGACTCAGGCCGGTGCGATCAGGTTGCCCGAGAAAATCGCGACGATTGCCGAGAACAAGTTCGCGAGAAAGACCGCAAGAATCTGCGAAAAATTAACGGCCTCAAACGCCTGTAGGACGCCGAAACAAATCGCGCCCGAACTCAGCATGTACAATTGCCTGTGAACTCGTTTCATCGAAAATCCTCCAGCAGCGCATGGCCGAAATCGGGAGCCGGATTCGGACCCGCAACCCGCACCTTCGGCGCAGCGACAGCCCGTCTACGGTAATCGACGGGGTTGGGGTGTCAAGCACGGCCGGTCCGCACGCAAAAATGCGCAAAGCGTGCAATTACGCTGGAATTTCTGAAAAATCTCGTCGTGGAACAGTCGCCGGAACGCCGGAAACAAGTCGCTCGTCTGTTCAGCGTGATCGATCTTTCAGGACGTTGTCGCTTCTGCGCGACCCCGACGATTTCTGCGGACCTTGCACCGCTCAAGCGACTCAAAAACCACCCCCGATAGGCTCGGTTATACGAGCGAGAGTGTCACACGGTCACGGTTCTCCTGACCGGACGCCCGAAAACAACGCGAAATTGTCCGTCGCATGGAAGCGCCGGTGCAGAGGTTCAGTCGAATCGCCGTGGGGAGCGCGGCGGCCGGCCGATTTTGTTACCCAAAGGTGTTTCTATGCCCGATCCGCTTCTGATTCGTTACATGCAGCCGCTCATCACCGGTCGTCGCACCGAGTGTTTCGAACTGATTCGCGACGCCTTGACTACCACCTCCGCCGAGGAAATCCTCTGCGATGTGATCTGGCCGGCAATGGGTCAGGTCGAGCGGCTGTATAACGACGATCGCATCAATACTGCGATCGAACATATGGCTGCGCGAATCAACCGGACCGTCGCGGATCAGTTGCAAATTGCTCTCCCGAAAGTTCCCACAACCGGAAAACGCGCGATTGTCGTCTCTGCCGGAACAGAAGGCGAGGAACTGGGTGCCCAGATGTGTACCGATCTTCTCGAATCCAAGGGGTGGGAAGTATTCTTTGTCGGTGCCGGAGTGCCGCACGACGAAATTCTCGCGCTCGTCGGCGAGCATCGACCCAATATGTTGCTGATATTCGGCACCGAATCCGAGCAGGTTCCCGCCTGCCGTCAGCTCATCGGCCTCATCCGCGACATCGGCGTTTGCCCGACGATGAACATCGTCACAAGCGGCGGAATATTCGCCCGTGCCGACGGTCTCTGGCAGGAGATGGGAGCGGATGTGTGCTATCCGACCGTCCGCGACATGCTGGAGAGAATTGACGATCTCAAAGCGCGCGAACCCAGCAAGCCGCGCAAGAGCATCGTCAAAAAGCGGAACCGCAAGCGCAAATCCACGCCTGCAACCGCGACATCGGCAACGACCGCAGCCGTATTCGCATAACCCGCCGGATCGTAGCGTCGGAACCCGTATCCGACGCACGCGTCGACGTCGCGTCGAACCTCCGCGTCCGACGCCGGCCCCGAAGGGCCCTCAGTCTTTAGCCAGGGGCGTAAGCCCCTGGATACCTGACGCCTTCGAGAATAGCCCCGGAGGGGCGACACAATCCGCGCACGCTCCACCGCGCGATACAGACTTCGCACACCCACTCGAACCCGCTACACTTCGCGACCATGGCGCGAGAAAACACCCCAAACGAGGCTCCGGCTCACAATCCGTACATCCCCGCCACCGAATCTCCTGCCGAATTCTCGTTGCGGGCCATCGGCTGCGGGATCGTGCTCGGCGTCATCTTCGGTGCCGCGAACGCCTACCTCGGTCTCCGCGCCGGACTGACAATCTCGACGTCCATCCCGATCGCCGTCATGACCGTCGCCGTGTTCCGCGCCTTCCGGATGGTCGGTGCCCGCGCGTCTCTCCTCGAGGCGAACCTCTCGCAAACCACCGGATCCGCTTCCAGTTCCATCGCCAGCGGCACGATCTTCACGCTGCCCGCACTCTTCATGTGGGGGATGCCGCCGTCCCTGTTGCAGATGACGCTGCTCGCACTCGCCGGCGGTTTGCTCGGCGTGTTGTTCATGATTCCGCTGCGCCGATTCCTGATCGAGCGCGAACACCACACCATCCCCTACCCCGAAGGAACCGCCTGCGCCGAAGTCCTCGTCGCAAGCGAAGTGGGCGGCGCGCAGGCCAAGAACGTTTTCTACGGCCTCGGCTTCGGTGCCGCGTTCAAGTTCATCTTCGGCTGGCTCCACCTCGCGCCCGAAAGAATCAGCGCCACGATCTCTACCAAATACAAAGCCGCCCTCAGCGGCGAAGCCTCCGCAGCCCTCTTCGGCGTCGGCTACATCCTCGGTCCGCGCATCGGCGCGATCATGGTCGGCGGCGGCTTGCTCTCGTCTTTGGTCATCATTCCGGCGATTGCGATCTGGGGCGCAAAGCTGACGACTCCCCTGTTCCCCGAAGAACAGTTGCTCATTCCCGACATGTCGCCGTCGCAAATCTGGAACCGCTACGTGCGATATATCGGTGCTGGCGCAGTCGCAACTGCCGGCTTCATCACGCTCATCAAAAGCATTCCGACCATCATTGAGAGCATCCGCATCGGCGTTCAGGAAATGCGCAAACGCGTCGGCGCAGCGGACGCCGCCCCGCGCACCAGCCGGGACCTTTCACTGAAAGTCGTCCTGATGGGCGCGCTCACCGTCGGCGTCGCGCTCACGGTCGTCCCCCTGATCTTCGACACGCTCGACAACATCTTCGCGCGGCTGCTCGCGGCCGTCGCGGTTGTCATTTTCGCGTTCTTTTTCGTCACGGTGTCGTCGCGCATCGTCGGTCTCGTCGGCCAGACCTCCAACCCGACCAGCGGCATGACGATCGCAACGCTGTTGCTGACGTCGCTGATCTTCTTCGCGCTCGGCTGGCGCGATGAAACCGGCAAAGCCGCCGCCCTTACCGTGGGCTGCGTCGTCGCAATCGCCGCCAGCATTGCGGGAGATACGTCGCAAGACCTCAAAACCGGCTTCCTGCTCGGCGCAACGCCCGCGCGCCAACAGATCGGTGAACTCATCGGCATTCTCACGTCATCGGTGTTCGTCTGCATGACGCTGCTCATGCTCAACGAAGCCTACGGCACCACGAGCATTGACCCCGTCACCGGCGCCGAAGTCGCCGTGCCCGGCTTCGGGTCGCAGCATCTCCCCGCACCGCAGGCTACGCTCATGAAGCTTGTCATCGAAGGCGTGCTCGACGCGAAACTGCCGTGGATGTTGATCCTCATCGGCGTCGGGCTCGCGTTCATCGCGGAATTTATTCTCCGCATCCCCTCGCTCGCGTTCGCTGTCGGTGTGTACCTCCCGGTTTCCACGATGGTCCCGGTTTTCTTCGGCGGCATGCTTCGCTATTGGCTGGAAAAATCCGCGAAGAGCGAGACCGACCGCAACACCCGTCGCGAGAATGGCGTGCTCTTCGGCTCCGGCCTCGTCGGCGGCGCAGGACTGATGGGCGTCGTCATTGCCGGCGTGATGGCCTACCTCGCATCCACGACCGAACGCACAGCAAAGCTCCCGCCCATCCCCGGAAAGATCGGCTACGAAAACGGATTGTTCAATGTGTTTGCTTTGGATGGCTACGCCGCGCCCGCAACGACACTCATTCTTTTCGCGGGTCTCGCGTGGATCATGACATTGCTCTGCAAACGCCGAAGCGAATCGTCTACATAATCACTCGAACGCGCAACAGGGAGACCGAGGCTCCCGCCGAGCCGTCTCCCCATTTCACCAACTCACCACTTCCCCACCTCCCCACTTCACCACTTCACCGCTTCACCACTCCACCACTTCAACGCTCTTCACCCCTCCACTTCAAGCACAGCGCCACCCCCCCACCCCCATCAATCAAAAAACCGATACCGCACAATACACAAAATCGCCTTCACGCCATCTTTCCAGGTGATCTTCTTCCCTTCCTCATACGTTCGGCCCGCATAGCTGATGCCG
>JBFWWY010000161.1:0-7258 GCA_050245935.1 Phycisphaerae bacterium
TCAATACCGTCGATGCGCGACTGAACGCCGCGCCCCTACTGCTGATCGTTGAATAAGACCCCCCGGCGGAAACCCGTAATTTGGCTGAAAAAACACGGACAGCGCCCCATGCTGTCCGTGTTTCCGTTCCGCAACAGCGTCTGAATCCGGGGCCGCTCGCGCCTATTTCTCCCCGCAAAAAGCCCAATCTCCCCGGAAACTCATCGACGGCATCTTTGGCACGCGCAGCAGCGCGAATGACGAAAAGTCAGGCCTTCGATTCAGAAATCGGGCATGACAAAAGAATGACAAAGAAATTTCTGACATGACAGGAATCGCTGCCTAGACTTGACTCGTGCTGGGATTGATGCGGCTGCGCGGCTGCATCCCAAACATACCGTCGAACCGTAGTGTTTCACGAGTTCGGCGCATCGGAGTCATCACCTGACGACCGATCGTTCTGCGGAGCACGGCACACGTGCAAGTTTTCCGCAGAACAGGACCGCCTGATTGCCGAGCGTGCAGTCATGCGAAGACATGCCAAGGACTCACAAAAATCTCTTTCCGTGCGATCGCGTGATCGTTTGGCAATCCACTGGAGGTTTTCATGGCAGCGAAACAACGTGCGACTTCAGCTTCACCTCACAAGGTGTTCTCTGCATTCGTTTTTCCCGTCGTGCTCTCATGTGCTGCGGCACCGGCTTATTCCGATCCCGTGGCGGAACGTCAACGTGCGATTGATATTTTGCACCAATCACTCGAAACGCTGTGGGACAAACGCGTTGAGATGACGCTCGACGGCGTTCCGTACGTCGGCTTCGCCACGCGCATGAGTATGGACGATGGGATTCCATTCTGGGGCGACGAAGTGGGCGCCCTCAGTGATTTGCCGCTCTGGGATTTCCAGAACGGCTTCGGAACTCCCGGCGTCCTGTTTGTATTTCTGGAAGCGTATCGCGCGACCGGCAACGTCGCGTATCTCCGCCGTGCCGAGTCGCTTGCGGACACGCTGCTCGTTTGTCAGGACGCGCTCGACGGCGGATGGTTTTATGACATGTCCGTTGTCAATAATCAGCTACGCAACGTAGGTGTCTGGGGGTCGTGGGGCGCACGCCTGCACGATCCGGCGGATCTGCAGGGTTGGTTTACGCTGGATGACAGCATCAGCCAATCCTGTGCGCACGCTTTGCTGCGTCTGTATCAGACGAACGGCGACGCGCGTATACTGAACGCGGCGCGGCGCTTCGCGGACGAAATCGTCAACCTGAAATACCTATCGCATCAGGGTGTCCTGCCCTATGTCGACGGCGGCATTCCACAAGTGCTCCCGATTGCGCGGGCGCTTGAGACCGCGTACAACGAAAATCAGGACGG
This sequence comes from Phycisphaerae bacterium, assembly GCA_050245935.1. Lineage (GTDB taxonomy): Bacteria > Planctomycetota > Phycisphaerae > UBA1845 > Fen-1342 > JALHOX01. The sequence continues at coordinate 1,354 of JBFWWY010000161.1, forward strand.
GCGCAGCCCCCACGGCCCGTACATGGCACACAAGACACTGAATGACGATACGACGTCGAGTGCGCTGATTTTTCTCATCGAGTTGTTCGCCGAGACCAATGACGCGCGGTATCGCGATGCCGTTCGCTTGAACATCGACTATCTGATCGACCGCTTCGATGAACACGGCGCGAGCGGCTGGGCACAGCAATATCATGTCTTCACCGATGAAATCGCCTGGGGTCGCGGCAAGGAGCCGCCGTCATTTGTCACGTGCGAGAATCACATTGTCGAGGTATTCCTGCACTGGTATCGCAATGAGAACGACGCCGGCCGTCGCGGGGATATGGAACGAGTACTCGAAGCGTACATGAACTGGCTCGCCGGATTGACGACACCGGCAGGACACCCGGATCATACGTGGCGCTACTACAACCACGAAGCATCCGCCGCGCCGCTCGACGAAGTCGTTTTCGGTCGCGAATTCCGAAGGTACTTTGGCGACGCGAACGAAGGGAACGCGGGGTCTGGTCAGACGTACCACGGAAAATGGGACGGTCGCTGGATTGAGCGTTTGCGGGACAACGACGGTGACTTCGCCCTCCGCTTCGACGAATACTTCATGTGGAAAATCCCGGATCGGCCGCTCGCACTCCTGCCGGAATCATGGGAACCGACCGCCGAGCGTCCGCTCGCGATTTGGATCAGCGGAGTGGAAATGGACGGCGAAACCCGCGACGCGCTCATCGTCTCCACAACGAATGCCCGCTTGCTGGATCTCGCATGGCGCGTTCCCGAGTTGCCGGGCACGGTCACGGACTCGGACGCAGACGGCGTTTCCGATTCCGATGAACAGATTGCGCAATCAGACCCCTGGGATTCGGATGATTTTCCCACCACATTGCGTGACGGCGATATGAACTGCGACGACCAGGTCACGGTCGGTGATCTCTCTGGGTTTCTGGAAGCGCTACTGGACCCCTCGCATTATCAGGACTTGTATCCGGGATGCGATATCGCCGCGGCGGACGCAAATCACGACGGCGTGATCAGCGTCTCCGACATCGGGCCATTCGTCGCAGCGTTGCTCGGTGACGAAGACTAATTTCTGCAGATGTGGCAGGCAAAAACCTACCTGCGGGCAAAGGAAATCGGTTTCGGACCGTGCCAACTGGAATCTGTAAGAATTTTGTGCAGATTTTCAGTTCGCTTTGCGAACCCGCAAAGCGGAACCGGCGTACGAAGTGATGTAAGACAAAATACGAACTGTCATGAGCAGGGCGTTTTGCTTCTCCTTCCTCCGGCGACGAGGCGCGAGTTTATTGGAACCCGCGCCTTGATTGCTATTCGGGCGCTCCATCCGTCGAAAATCGCGACAGCGAGCCCGAAAGATCATCTCCCCAGGAATCCGCAGAAATGCCCCAAACGCCGCGGTGGGCCCGCAGCGCTTGACCGTTGCGCGCGGGCGCATACGGCGCTCTGACGCACCGCTTATTGCGCATTGGCGGCGGCGCGAGCACGCATCTCGAAATCCACAACAAGGGGAAAATGATCGAAGCGAGTGCCCACGTCGTCGAGACAAATGTCGAACTTCTGCAGCCCGGCACGGCTGAGCGCCTCGTCTGAAAGGGTCGTGGTATTCAGAAGGAAAGCATTACGTTCGACGAGAACACTGTCGCTGTACACGATGTAATCCAATCGGCCGGGTGCCCATTTCTGCGAATCATCCCGCCAGGTGTAGTCCGGCCCAATCTGATTGTGCTTGAGCTCCGCAATAGCCAATGCAGTCCCGTCCCAATCCGGCTGGAAATCTGCACCGTACATCTCTTCGTCGCTGATGTTGCCGGTCGCCAGCGTCTCCAGCGGCTGTCGTCCACCAACAAGGTTGAGATCTCCCAGGATCACGATGCCGGAACCGGGTTCGGCATCCACGGTTCCGCCCGGCGTGATCGCATCACGCACCCATTCCATATTTGCGTCCGCCTGCTTCTGGCGGATCGGGTCATTTTCCTCCCCGTCGCAGCACTTGAAGTGGTTATTCAGCACGCAAACGTCCGCAGGAAAACGGTCATCGGGCAGGTCCACGATTACCATGGCCGGATCGCGATACGTCGGATGATCAAAGGCATCGTCGGTCAGCAGGAATGGATACCGGCTCGCGATCATCATGCGTGATCCACGAAACGCATACCAGGTTTGACCCTCCGGAAGCGGCGCAATCTCGTTCAGCAGAACGACCGTTTCTTCCGCCGAATGCTTCTCGATTTCCTGCAAGCCGATGATATCCGGGTTCAGCGCCCGAAATACCCGCGCGAATTTCTCCGCACCGGACTTGTCCTTGTCCGGATACATGTGGTCCCAGAAAATGTTGTAGCTGACAACGCGGAGGGAGTTCTCCGATGGTCGCTGGAGAAAGTCGGCATTGTCCGCGATCGGCTCGGCAGGCAGGCGCGCAGCGCGGAGTTCGGCTGCTTTTCGATCCAGTTCACGCTTTTTTTCCGGGTTGTCGGCTTCGGGTTTTTCCTCGACCCCGCTCGTCGGCGTTTGGATCGAGCGCGTAGAATCGGACGCATCCTCAGACGCGGGCGCGACCGGCGGTGCCTCCGGAACAGGCTTTGCAGGAGGCCTTTCTGATGTCGCAACGGTCCGGTTGGCATTGTCGCCATTCCTCCCGGTATCCGTGCAACCGACCACGCTGATCCAAATGAACAAAGCGATCGCCGCCGATCGTTGCAAAGTCACCATGCGGTTTATCCTCAGGTCTTAGATTTCATGTTTCAAATTCGATTTCATCGCATCATAGAGGGCAATCACGAGCAGGCAATAGCGATGCCGCCGAACACTGGGAGCGAGCCGTCAAGACGAAGTCTCAGTCCGCTTCCGACTTGTGAATTTCCGATTTTCTCTCAAATATTGCCTTTCCGCGTGCGAATTCGAGGGTAGATTCAACCGGGCTTTCCGGTGTGATACGTGGGAGCGAATTGCGATGCTTCATTTTTGTGTGTTCGGCGGACAAGGCGGTGAGATTGAACCGGGTCGGCACGTCTACCTGACGATTTTCGGCGGTTCGGAACTGAAACGGCCGACGTTTGCCAAACTGGTTCGGGCCACCCAGGGTTCCGATGGTCGAACGATGAAAAGCGGAGCGTTTTTTCTGACACTCTTCGGCGCGATGGAGGTGAAATCCCCAACGCTTGCGGAAGAATTCAGCGAACTCGATGCATCCATCCGCTCGGGTCTCGTGACCACCACGGAACTCGAACGCAGCATTGTGCCGGATCGTTCTTCCCTGAACACCGCAAAAATCACGATCTGCGGCGCGTGCAGCACTGCCGAGATCCCTTCGGAAGATGAAGAACTCGATGCGCTCGCGGTTCTACGACACAGCGGCACCGTCGACGGCCCGACCCAGGATACCCTGATGCTCGGTATCGGACGCACAGGCGCGGAGCGCCTCGGCGTCGTGCGTCAGGCCGTTCTCCAGGCGCATCGTCGGAGAGGATAAGTGCGCTGCCCGGCCATCACGTGGACCAATGGGAGTTCGCATAAGCACCGATCACATTCGCGATGAACTGTGCGTCTTGCTCGCGTTCGATCAGCAGGTGGTCTGCTTCCGGCAACTGAATGAAAGACTTAGGACTCTTCGCACCCTGAAAAATGCGCTCCGCGTGCCGGGTTCCGAGCATCGAATCTTGCGTCGCCTGAAAAACCAGCAGATCGGCCTGTATTCCCGGTAGCGCGCGCTCGACATCCGCTTCAATCAAGCTGTCGGCGAGTGCTTGGGAAACGCGGACCGGCCTTCCCCCCGCAAAGCTCATTTCTTTCGGACCGCTTGCGCCCAGGGTCGGGAATTCTCGAAGGATCATTTCGCCGAGATGATGGGTCACGACGGGCGAATTGACGGTCGCAATCAGTCTCGTCGATGGCACAGATTGTTCCGCTACCAACGAGGCACTTCCGCCAATGCTGTGCCCGATCAGCAACTGCGGTGCTGCAAATTCACGCGTGATGAAGCCGGCGGCCGCGACGATGTCGCCGACGAACGTAGTGAACGTCGACTCCGCAAAGTCGCCTTTGCTTTCGCCCAGACCCATATAGTCAAAACGGAGGATACCGAATCCATGGTCGGTCAATTGCCGGCAAATCCGCCGCGCGCCTTTCAGATCTTTGATGCACGTGAAGCACGAAGCGTAGACCGCGGCCCAGCGCATCGGGCCGGCAGAGGGTACTTCCCAGCGACCGACAAGTTCGTGCTTTCCGGCCCCCGGAAAGACTACGCGCGTGCTTTCCATCCCGGTCCTACCGCGGCGACATGGTTTCCATCGGCGACGCGGATCGCGCAGGAGCGCGGGCCGGCGCGCCCGGCTCATGTGTGGCCGGCTGAGCCTCGTGGGCGCCCGCACGCTGGGCCTCGGTGTCCGCCGCAGGCGCGCCCAGCAATTTTGCCTGATGATGATTGTCACGAACGTTGGGTGTCGCGGGATCAGCTTCGGTCGCATCATGGTCATAACCGAAACGCCGCTTGCTGAGATACCCGTCACTCTCGCGAATTTCGCAGGGAGGTTGATTAATCATGCTCACCGGCATCAACAGCAGATTCGCCCAGAAGCGCGGATAGACGTACAGGCCGGCGAGAATATCAGTACCGCCAAGCCGATACTTGTTCCGCCCGCTCGCGGTCATCCCCAAAGGATCTTCATCGACGCGATCCGTCCCGCGATCCACAAGTGGGTTTTCCATATAGAGCGGCGGGTGCGTGACGCGGCCATCCGCGGTGGTATACGTCAGCGAAGGCCAATCTCGCTGTCGCTGATCGGCCGGTTCATAATGTTCATATACATCCAGCGCCGTCGCGGAAGGCCAGACCATCTGTGCAGAGGGACCGTCTTCGACGAATTGCTTCGATCGCGATTCCTGGGTGCAGCCCGCGATCACTGCCGCGAACAACAGTCCTCCAGCGAGAATCAGCGCACGACGACAAGGCATGAACATCTCGGTACTTCCTTTGCGTATTGCTTCCGCCAATGTTCGTCGCATCGGCCCAGGCCACCCTTCTTGCTGCGCCGCGCTCCGGTGCACAACGCAACATGACGTGACGAGCACGCATTGTGCCGGAAATTGTACTGCACGTCGAGCGCACAAGCCCCGACGAAGATGGCAAAACCCCGCGCACATGAGTGCCGCGGGGTCGAAACGTGAGGCTGCCTGAAAGGATGCCGCCCTAATTTTGCAGCAGCGTGACAAACGGACCGATGTCGCTCACGGAAATCGTTTGATCACCATTTGTATCGGCAAGCTGGATGTTGCAGTCTGGAAATTGCACCGCATATCCCGCCGCATCGGTTAATGCCAGGACAAAGGGCCCGATGTCGCTGACGGACAACACGCCGTCACAATTCAAATCGCCCACGAGCTGCTCGCATTCGTCCGGGACGCCGTTTTGGTTCCCGTCCTCGCTTCCGCCGGACACGCTGTCGTATTCCAGTCTCACGCGGACATGGGAGGCCGGCTGGCACAACGTCTCATCGACCAGCGCGCTGGCAATAAAACTGAACGCAGCAGCTTCTTGTTTCAAAAGGCTGTTGAATTCGTTGGCGCTTAACATAAACATTTCGGACAGCGGGAGCGTGGAGCAATCGGAGCCGATGACGAATGCGTTGCCGAGCGCAACCTCGTTCACCGACACCGCGACAAACTCCGCACTGATGTTGAAATCGCCGCGCCCGTCAATTGTGATGCGAACGTCACCGACCGCTTCCGGAAGAGAAGTAAACAGGTACGCCTGCGGCGCCCCCGCGCCAATCGGCGACAATTGCGGTGATTCGCGAAACACCGCGCTGGACAAATCACATTCGTCAGGAATTCCGTTTTTATTGCAGTCGGGGGTGGCGTCCATTGTGATGTCGCAGGCGTCGAGTCGTCCATT
>JBFWWY010000162.1:0-7243 GCA_050245935.1 Phycisphaerae bacterium
GGTTCTCGTTGTTTCGCGGTGGGGACACGAATTGCGGAAAACTGTCGCCGTCGCCGCAGAGCGAATAGCGTCCGTGGGTCATCGGGCGGTCGAACGTGATGACGAGTGTGTCGATCGCGGGGTCGACACTGTTGTCGCCATTAGCTGGGGAAATCGAGACGACGTGGGGGCGATTCTTCTCGACTTCAGCGTCCTTCTGATCGTAGCGCGGTGCCGCATCGCGCAAAAACGCGATGACCTCGGGCAGGAATTCATCAAATGATTTGTACTGATCTCGGCTTTTCTCGTAGTGCGTCAGCAACGCGCCGAATTCCCGCGTCCAGAGGAAGCCACGGCTTTCCTCGTACACAATCTGCTTTTCGGCGGCGGCGGTGCCTTCGAATGCTGCCATCGCACGGACCACGACCGCGCGAACGAACGATTCGTACATCACCGTTTTCCACGTGCCATAGGCTTGCGATGCCATTTCTTCGGCGACGAGCGCGTGCAGCCGCTCCCCTGCTTCCTGCAGCGCGTCCGCGTTCTCATCGACGACTTGGTTTGTGTAGCTATGGCAGAATTCGTGGATGATGAGCGGGACGAAGTCATCGCCGAAAACCGGAAGCCCGTCGCTGTCGAACGATGAAATGCCGATGATGGGACTGATGATTTCACGTCCGTCGGGGAAGCTGACGCCGACGCCGTAGTTTCCGCCGCCGTTGAGCATGCCGAGAATGACGTGGAACTCTGCGGTCGGCCGCGCGCCGAAGTAGCGATTGAAAAATTCGACGTAGTCGCGTTCGCTGAGTTTTTTTTCCATTCGCGCGGCGCATCTTGCGTAGAACGCTTCGTGTTTGGCGGCGAATTCGGCGAACCTGGATTCGCGCACGAAATCGCGCAGAAGTTTAAGAAAATCGCGCGCTTCGTGCGTTTGCCAGCGTTCGTCGAGCCGATCGGGGCGGGGATGAAACGGCGTCAATTCGTCGGGGTTTTTGGCGTCGGTAAGATGGACGGCGAGGCTCATGACCGCGTCGTAGCTGACGCCGCGGGTGCTGCGGAGTTCACGCGCTTTTTGAATGACCGGGTGATCGCGAAATGTCCCGAAGTATGATTCGACTTCCTCAGAATAGCCCGATTTTGAGTTGGCGGGGTTGTACTCCGGGTTGCCGGCGAGGCGGAAAACGATGCTCATGAGTTCGACGCGCGGATCCACGCGCGCTTCGAGCTCTTTTGCCGGACAATGCCCCGAACAGACAATTGAAAGCAGTCTGATGCAAAAGAACGCACGACGCACTTGCAGAGAAGAGATAGTCATTCGCGCACTCCAATCTGGGATTTTCCGATTCACGCAATTATCGTTCAATTTATGAGAAAATCGAATACGCAATTCATCCTGACTTTTCTGCTTCGGCTGATCGGCTTTACGCTTTGCCTCGCGGTGTTCGCCATGTTTCTACCCACTCACTGGATGGCCGCGACGCATCGCTTTCTCGGCCTCGGAGAAATGCCTGACGGGCCGCTGGTGCAGTATCTTACGCGGTCGATATCCGGTCTGTACGCAGTTCATGGCGGCGTGATGCTTGTCGCGTCGCTGGATGTGCGGCGGTATCGGGGGATGATTTTGTATCTCGGAGCGGCGTCGGTCCTGTTCGGGGTAAGCGTAACAGTGATTGACCTGCTGGCACCGCTCACGTGGTATTGGACGCTCTGTGAAGGACCGCCGACGGCGATCGCGGGCGCGGTGATATTCTGGCTGGCAAAATCGCTGAAAGAAGAATCGGAAATCGGTAAGATCAGCTAGAATCAAGCTCTGGAGATCGTCAGTGAATAGCGCATTCATCAAATTGCGATCGGTGAGGCGCACTTCGGACACTGCGAGAATCTGGGTTCGCACCGGCGAGACGCCGATGCTCCCCTTAGCTGTAAACGATTGCTATCGTGCGAGCCAGACGTCCGCACCACCCTAAACGAAATGTCTGCCACAAAATTGGAGCATCCAGAATGAGCGTTAGCGCATCGACCGAAGAACTGAAAATGGATTGGTCCCTCAAGGAGGACCCGGAAAAGCTCGCGAAGTTTGAAGCGCGGGTGGCGAATGGGGATCTGATCGAGGCCGATGACTGGATGCCGCACAACTATCGCGTCGGCATGCTCAAAATGGCGGAGCATCACGCGAACAGCGAGATCGTCGGTGCGCTGCCCGAAGGTGAATGGATCACGCGGGCACCGTCGCTTAAGCGCCGTCTCGCGCTGATTGCGAAAGTGCAGGACGAAGTCGGCCACGGGCAGATGCTCTACCGCGTGTCGCAGGACCTCGGCAAGCCGCGCGATCAAATGCTGCGCGATCTCTGCACCGGCAAAACCAAATATCACAACGTGTTTAACTATCCCGCGCCGACGTGGGGCGACGTCGCGATGATCCAGTGGCTCGTCGACGGGGCCGCGATCATGAATCAGAAGAGCCTCGCCGACGGCAGCTACGGGCCGTACGTCCGCACGATGATGCGGATCAACATGGAAGAGGCGTTTCACTTCAAGAGCGGCGAGGACATGGTGCTCACCCTCATGAGCGGCACCGAGCGGCAGAAGAAAATGGCGCGCGACGCGTTTGATCGCTGGTGGGGTCCGTGTCTGATGTTCTTCGGCCCGCCGGACAATGAGTCGAGCAAGACCGGACCGTTCATGCAGTGGCGGATCAAGACTTTGACAAACGACACGCTGCGGCAGAAGTTTGTTGATCGCTTTGTACCGGCGGCACAAGACCTCGGCTTTGTCGTCAAGACGCACAAAGTCGGACCGGACGGCAAGACCGTTCGCAATGATGACGGGACGCCGGTGCTGGTGCCCGATGAAAAGCTGAAACTGAACGAGGCAACGGGCACCTGGGATTTCAGTCAGCCGGACTGGGACGAGTTCTACGCGGTGATTCGCGGCAACGGCCCGCAAAATCGCGAGCGCGTCGGTCTTCGGCGGTTCAGCTACGAGCAAGGCGCGTGGGTGCGTGAGGCGGTGCTGAACGGGCGATCGGCGGGGTTGCCGCCGGTGCGGGGGTAGTCTTCATTTGCTGACTTTGGTGTTACTAGCAACATGCACGAAACTGTCGACAAACTGACGAGCCGAACCGAAGCGGGTGGCTTCAGTGGTCTTCGCCTGACGGCGGACGAGTACTTCACTTTGCCGGACGACGGTGCGCGATATGAACTGATAGACGGGATCGTGACGATGTCGCCGAGTGCTTCATTTCAACATCAACTGATTTGTGGCGAGATCTACGACCAAATCAAAACTATAATACGGCAAATTCCGTCAATCGGGGTGGTCGTCTTCGAGTCTGACGTTTTGCTCGAAGGCGTTGGTAAGAAAGGTGACTTGGTTTATCGGCCAGATTTGGCGTTTCTTTCCGGCGATCGGTCGAAGCAAATCAAGACCCGCATCCGCATTGCCCCCGACCTCATTGTCGAGATCATCTCGCCGGAGTCGCGTTCGCTCGACACGGTGACGAAGTTCCACGACTACGCTCGTGCAGGGGTAGGCGAATATTGGATCATCGATCCACTCAACAACGAAATGCATTTCTATTCGCTCAAAGACGGCAAATATGAAGCGAAGTCGCCGGACGGCGACAAATACGTCTGCCCGACAATCACCGGACTGGCACTCGACTTGCCGCCGATTCGCAAGCTGTTTTCGCGCGAGTAAAACTTCGAGGACCAAAACAACTGCGGGATAACGACTGAATATCGAGATTGGCCGACATTTGGCAGCGCGCAAATCAGTCATCGTTGTAATCGCAGCATTCCGCGCGACAGTGAGTAGATATGATCGCCTTTGAGGATCAACTTAAAGCGGGTGGTGCCCACGCGATTCGGCTCGCAGCGGAGTTTTTAATGGATAAGGGCCCGGTTCATGAAAGCCTGAACGACATTTCGCGTCGCCTCGACGAATTAAATGTCGACTATGCCGTCGTCGACGGAATGGCGCTCGTAGCGCATGGCTACCGGCGTACGACCGACGACGTTGATATTCTTGTGACGCAAACTGATTTGGAAACCATACATGCGGCGCTCAGCGGTCGGGGATATTTGCCGCCATTCGAAGGAAGCAAGCAACTGCGCGATACACAAACCGGTGTAGGAATCGAATTTCTCATTTCGGGGCAATATCCCGGCGACGGCAAGCCGAAATCGGTCAAATTCCCTCATCCCGCGGAGACGAGCGTCGTCATCGATGGAAAACGCTATATCAGTCTTGTCAAATTGGTCGAGTTAAAACTCGCTTCGGGCATGACGAACCCGGGTCGACTGCGCGATCTTGCCGATGTGCAGGAGTTGATCCGTACGCTCGATTTGATAGATGCGCTAGCGGATCAGCTCGACGTGTCCGTTCGCGACGAATTCCGGCGACTCAGCCGTGCGGTGCGCGAGAACCCGCAGTAGAATCAGGACATGTCAAAACTCCGCCAGAATGTACCCATCGAAACGGACGACCTGGATACGCCCGCTGTTGGCGATCTGAAGGCGTATGAGGTTTTTGTGCAGATCGAACGCGGCAAGCCGCACACATATTGCGGCGGGCTGGAAGCGCCGGACGATCAGATGGCGCTGTACTACGCACGGGAGCACTACGGGCGCGATCAGAAATGCGTGCAAGTGTGGGTCGTGCCGCGCGATGCAGTGCTGCGGACCGACTACGACAAAGACCTCGTGTTTCGCTTAACCGATCAGGATTACCGCTTCGCAAAGGGATACAACGTGCGGCCGAAGTGGCAGCAATTCCGCGATAAGAAGGCGGACAAGGAATACGAGAAGGACGATTTGAAGCAGCATTTTTGAGCAGGCTGCGCGATTCAGTCGTCGGACGCGGAGCTCCGACGCTACGGTAGAGAAATCGTCGGACGCGGAGGTCCGACGGTGTGTTTGAGAAATTGTCGGACTCGGAAGTCCGACGCTGCAAGCCTGACTTGTTGTCGCGAGGGCGATCAGTGCCGCAGGGCGACGAATCACCCATTCCTACGCCGCGATTTGAGAAAGCGTGTGCGAACTGCCGCGAAGCGCTTTCCGTACAGGCGGAGTTCTGCACGCGTTGCGGTCATCGTGAGTTTGTTGACGCGAGTTTGGACGAGGATCAGGAAACACCAGGCGAAACGCCCTGGTACAAGACGCTTGGCATCATTCTCTTGCTGGTGCTGGGGCTCGCGACAGCGTGTTTGATTTTCGGCATGCTTGTCAGTCTCAGCAAGCGGTTGCTTGATTGGATGTTTGGAACATGATCACAAAGCTGTCACCGATGCTGGCGGTCGCCAACCTGCAGCGATCGATCGATTTCTACGTCAATGCGCTCGGGTTTCGCGTGTCGAGTACATGGGGACCGGACGACGAGCCGTGCTGGGCGATGGTCTCGAATGGGACGGTCGAAATCATGCTGACCGTCGAGGCAAGCGACGATCCCCCGCGCGCCGGGCAGACGATTTTCTATTTCTACCCGGACGACGTACTGCGCCTGCATGAGAAGCTGTCTGAAAGCGGCCTCGTCGTTTCCAAAGTACGCGAGACCGCATATGGGATGCGTGAGTTCGATATGCTCGATCCCGATGGGCATCGATTGTGGTTTGGTGAGGAAAGCGCAAAAACGTAGGACACAACTGGGTCAGAAGCAATTTTCTGATTACGGCTCGGCGGGAGCTTCGTCCTCCCCTGTTGGCGTTTTTGCTCCTCGCATGATTATCACTTCTACCGTTCGACCATTGACATAGTTCAGACCGCTGATGCGCGCGACTTCCTTCCATCGATCGTGCGTGCCCTGGTTCTGCCGCAGTTCGGCGGCACCGCTCGTTGAAAGAATTGCAACAACATGTTCGCCGTCGGCGCCGGGTCCGCTGAATCGCTGCGAAAACTTCGTTTGGGTCATGCTTTTCGCAGGATGATCGAGATAAAAGAAGAGGGTCGGCTCGTCGTAGCCCACGGCGACAATTTGGTCGCGCTTCTGGGCGACCTGATTGACTGCATTTGCGATCTTGCGGCTGAGGCGCTGCGGCTCGTAAAACGGTAGCACAGTGGTCCCAAGACACAGCCAGAACGCAGTCGTCATGACCATGCAAAAAGAGAACGCTTGATGTAGCCGCGTTTTTGCAATGCTGCGCATACCCGCGATGCCGCCGAGAATAAGTATGGTGGCGGTGAGCGCTGTCCCCAATGGTGGCAGGCTCAGCGGCACGTCAGCACGCCATGTCGCGCCAGTCAACAACGCAAGCAGCGCAGTGCCGCCGAGAACAGGCATCACGAACCACGCGTACAGCGCGCGGCGCTGGTGAACTGAGATGGCGCGGTCCACGCCGACATCCCAAAGACTCCCGAACATGAGCGCGATCGGTGCATAGCACGGCAGTACATAATGCGGCAGCTTCCCCGGCACCAGTTCAAGGATCAGCCAGGGAATTGCGAACCACCAGAAACAAAAGGCCAACGCGGGATGCCGGCGGCGAGTCCGCCACGCAGCGAAGACCGCACCAGGAATCAAAGGCGTCCACGGAAGCCAGCCTCCGAGACTGGTGACAAAGTAATAGCCCGGCGGCCCGACGTGCCCGTGGGCGGGCGCGGTGAAACGCGCGAAGAACTCATAGACGAAAAGCTGGCTCCACAACGTATCCGCGGCCCGCGCTGCGACCGCAGCGTACCACGGTACGAAGAGCAGGCACGCGATCGGTACCCATGTCCAGAAGCGAATGTCCTTTGCCCACTGACGATCGCAGCGGGAAATCAGCAATGCCGCAAGGATGCCCAAAACGTAGAGCAGAATCGGTGGGCCTTTTGTGAGAATTCCCAAGCCGATCAGAATGCCCAGCCATATCGCGCGCACAACGGTAGTCCCGTGGCGACTGATGGCTTCCATCAGCAACGCCGCGGCGAGAACAAACGCAAGGAGTAAGGCGTCGGTAATGAAGAGTCGACCGAGAATGGCGGGCATGGTCGCGGTCGCGAACGCGATCGCCGCCACGAGTGCTGTCCGGCGATTAAAGAGGCGTGCGCCGAGTGTAGCGACGAGTTGAACCGAGATCGTCATGGCCAACAGCGGGATGAGACGCAGCGCCGCCTCCGACCTTCCGGCGACCGATACCACGGGTGCGGCCATCCAGTACAGGAGCGGCGGCTTGCCGAGCCAGGGTTGGCCTTGATAAGTGGGGAGAACCCAGTCTCCGGTGGTTGCCATTTCGCGCGCGACTTGCGCATACCAGCCCTCGTCGCGGTCCACGAGCGAAACATGAATG